>CAZWTH010000252.1:0-14333 GCA_964636715.1 uncultured Solibacteraceae bacterium
ACTAACTTTTGCGCGCGCGCACTTCGAGATCTTTGCGATCGACTTTCACGCGAAGTTCATGGCAGGATCCCTGGGCGGAATCGGCCGTGGGAGTGTAACTCAACAAATAGTATTGATCCTGCTCCTGCGCGACTTTGCCCAGCGACTCGGCGAGATTGTTCGACGCCACGAACGCGACGCCGCCGGTACCCTCCGCCAGACTGGTGGCCAGGCTCCGGTCTTCGCCGCCCACATCGCCCCGGACTGTTGTCCCCACCAGCGGAGCCTGGCCCACGGAAGAAGCACTGGCGCTTGTTGCGCCTCCAAGGCTCTCAGCCGGAGGGCTAACGGGGTAGACCGCGACGTTCGCCCGGTTGCAGGCGTCGATTGTCGCCTGGAGGTCGCTCGACAGGCCGTCCTCGAGTGGAACGCCGCCGCCAAAAAATACCAGCGCCTTGCGCCCGCGAATGACCGCGAGCGAATCCGCCAGAGTGCGCAGCGACGCCAGCATATTGCGGGAGGCGGAGTTGTCCATGGAAGAAGCGGCGCTGGGTCTGTCTCTGCCGCCTCCCCCTCTGCCGCCCAGCGCTCTCGCGCCGTCTCCCTGCCCGATCGGCGTCGGACTCCAGCCGGCAGGTATCTGGCTCAGCGCTTTTCGAAGCTGGTCGCGATCGGTTGTTAAATTCTGGGCGATCTGCAATCCGCCGTTCGCGTTGTAATCGACCACCGCCATGTAGCGGTCGGGGCTGGCAAATCCTTCAACGAAGCGAATGCCCTGCTGGCGGACAGTGACCTGGCTCGCCTGGGTCGCGCTGGAGGTATCGAAAAAGAGAGCAATATAGTGGGCGTCGGGGCGCTCGGGCGTCACCCCGGAACTCTCCAGCGAAAAGCCGGAGATTTTCTGTTCTTTTCCGTCTTCCCATACACGGAAATCTTTCGCGGTAAGATCGCGGACGAATTTGCCTTTCTTATCGGTGGCAACCGCATCCACCAGCACCACGCGGGTTTCGGCGCGGATGGTAAGTCCCGCGGCCGCATCCTGGGCGTGAAGACGAACGGCTCCACCAGGGATCATTGCCGCGGTGGCTGCGCAGAGGACGAGAGTGCGGGCAGGCAGATTCATGGGATCTCCACCAGACTGCTCTGTTCCGCCATCAGCTGGCCTTCGGAATCGCGCACCACCAGACGCACTACGTATTTTCCGGTATGCACCGCAAAACTGCTCTTCACCGCCATGCCCGAGCCGAGACGTTTTTCGAGCGTATCGTCGAGAAGCCGCAGTTCCACGGTTTTCTGCACGCCGCTGACGTAGTTTCCGTCGTTGTCGAAGAGCCCGGTGACCACCGTCAGATTGTCGAGATTGCGGCCGCCTTCTTTCCGGAAATTCAGCTTCTTTACATCGATGTTGGCAATGGCCGCCAGCGTGGCGTCGGCGTCGCCGGTCTTGAAATACTGCGTCTGCAGCGCGGCGGGGAGATCGTGCACCTCATTGCGTGAGAAGACGGCCTCCAGAATCTCCTCTCTGGATTTCTCGGCGGGATCGGCCGCGTGGTTGGGCGCATAGTAACCCTTGCGCACCTGGAGGTCCATGCCCTTCGCGTTTTTCAGCGTGACTTTGAGAGTGTGGTACTTCCCATCCGGTTTCAAATCCAGCGGCGAAAATCCGAGAACATAGAGATATTCGGGCGCGGCGGCGGTGCGGGAGATGCCTTCATCGTAGTCGTTCGAGCCGTGATAAAAAGTGCCGCCCGTGCCTTCGGCGATCGTCGCCATTACGTCGGACTGCATCATCGATTCCGTCCTCACGTAAGTATCTTTCGCGGTCAGCGTCTCGGGATTCACCCCAGCCTGACTTGCGTCGGCCAGCATGCTGGATGCATGGACCCCTCGCGCATCGAGCGCTCCGATCACGATGTTCGAACGGAGCGCTCGCTCGATCACGGCTGTCTGCTCGTTGCGCCGGTCCTCCAGCACCAGAAATCCGGAGGAGATCAGCACGATTGTTCGCTGCCCGGGAATGGAACCCATCCTGCTGACCAGATTGCGAAGCGTATCGAGTGACGCCGTCGTTTCCCTGTCCTCGTGGGAGAATACTTCGCGTGCGACCTGCTTCGCCATCGAGGTGGCGATATCCGCCTGGCCGGGCAGTTTCAGTTGGGCGCATCTTGCGGCATCCTGAGTGGCAATGCCGAGCGCGATGCTGTCATTCTTGTTGGTGATCTGATCGCCCATGTAATAAGTCATCGGCGGGCAGGAATTTTGTTCGAAGGTCTTCGTCCCATTGGCGCGGCCAGTGCCGATCGCGGCAAGCGCGCTGTGCAGTTTTTCCTTGTCGCTGGTAAACTCCTGAAGCGGCTGTCCGGAGGTGGTAAAAATCGCCACGCGCTCCACGGCGTGGGCCGCGGAGTCGATCTGGCGCCTGGCCGCGTCGCGCGTGTAGATCAGATCGGCGGGGCTCATGTGCAGATCGTCGAACAGATAGGCGACGAAGCGGTCGGGAATGCCGCTGGTTTTCGCGTCCACGGGAGTCTCGCCGCTCACCGCGGGCTTGTCCGGTTGCTTCGGCGCGGTATCTTCGTTCGCCAGTTTCTCTACCGAGAATTTGGAAATCAGCTGCGGCTTGCCATTGTCGAAAAGCTGAAAATCGTCGACTGCCAGATTGCCGGCCGCATGGCCGCGGCTGTCGCGAACCACCACGGGGACCGGAACCAGATTCACGCCGGATTTAAATGTAAATGGGGCGTCTTTCGATGTCACTTCGGCGGCTGGCGGCGCGGGAGCCTGCGCGGAGAGCGGCGCACAAAGGAGAAAACCGGCGAGGATGCGGCGGGAGCGCTTCATTCGCGTGGCCTATTCTACAACAGCGAAATGGGGAGCCAGTGTGGGGCAGCCGGCTGGGGCAGCCGGCTCGCATGCCAGAAGGCCTGAACGGAGGCAAAAGACTAAAATAGCTGGACGTGAGGGCTCTCCCGATTCTGCTGCTCGCGCTCGCGCCGATTGCGTTGCAGGCGCAGAGTCCCGTGGTTGCTTCGGGGCAGGTGGCGGATGCGGCGACTGGACTGCCGATTGAAGACGCCTCCGTTTCGATTGCGGAGCAGATGCGGTACACGGACTCCGGCGGCCGTTACACGCTCGATCCCGTTGCGCCGGGCAGTTCCGCCGTCAGGATCGAAGCGAAAGGCTATTTAAGCTTCACTGGCGATATTGCGATCGCGGCGGATCAGGCGATCCACGATTTCAAACTTGTGCAGGCGGCCAGGATTTCCGGCCGGATCGCGGCGCCTGATTCGGAGTGGCGGCGCGAGGGATTCGTCGTGAAACTGCTGCAGGAGGATTTCACCGATGGCGTGCGGCGATTCGTCATTCCCACCGATCGCGGGCAGACCGCACGGCGTACGGTTTCCAGGATTGACGACAATGGCAACTTCGAGTTCTCCGGCCTGACGCCAGGACGTTACATTATCGACGCCGGGCCACAGACGGGGACACTTATCCTGACGCAGCCGGGTAAAGACGGAAAGCCGGTTCCGGCGAAGCATGCCGACGAGGGTTATGTGCAGACTTACTTTCCCGGAACGCCGGATTTTGCGGCCGCAATTCCGATAACTATTGGTTCCGGCGAAAACCGGATCGCCGATATTACGCTCGCGAGGCAGCCGCTCTATCGCGTGTCGGGCGAGATGGAGGGCGCCGCGGGAGAGGGCGAGACGATTCAGGTGGAGGCACTGGGGAGTGGCCGGATCTACACGGGCGCTGTCTCCGGCGCGAAGTTCGCCATCGACGGTCTGCCGCCTGGTGAGTATTGGGTGAGGGATGTAATCGTTCCGGACAAGTCGCAGCCCGGTGCGCCAGGAGCTTTTCGTGTCTTGATGAGATACATGCAAATGGATCCCCCCTTTTCCGTCACCGATCATGATCTGGCTGGTCTTGTGGTGAGGCCCCTGCCGCCTCGTTCCGGTCCGGTCACGACGGCAGGACAATTCCGCCTGACGGGCGGCGGCGTACTGCCGGGTAGTTTGTCAGTGCAGTTCGCCTATCCGAACCCAGGCGGCGAATCGAGCGCCATAGCAGCTTCTCCCGATGGCGTGTTCTGGCTCAGTGATGCGCCAAACGAATATTCCGTGCGGCCGATTGCGCCGCCTGCATATGCTGTGACGGAGATCCGCTACGCGGGCGGAAATTATCCCTTCTCCCTGATTCCGCTCGGCAGCGGTCCTGGCGATGCGTCCATCACAATCGTTCTGAGCGATCAGCCGGCGTCGGTCTCGGGCGTATTAACAGACGACTCGGGGAAACCGCTCGCGGCGAAGATCGCGCTGCTGCCCGACCCGATCCCGGATCACTTCGATTTCCGTGCGATTCGTGTGGCCGCAACGAACGATCGCGGCGGATTTGTGATGGGAGGGCTCGCGCCCGGACGTTACAAAGCTGTCGTACTGACCGGCGACGACCGCAGGCAGGATCACGATATGACGCTCATCGGTCCACGTCTTGGTCTGGCGGACGCGTTCGAACTGACCGCCGGACAGAATCTGACGATCAACCCGCGGCCCTGACGCTTACTTCTGTGCTTTCGGAGCCCTGGCTTTCGCTTCGTCGAGGCGCTGCGTGAGGCGCTTCAGTTCAGCCGGGTCGGAGTCCGAAGGCGACGCCGACTTCATCTCGGAAACGGACATCTCCCATTCCTGAGCGGCTTCCTTGTACTTGCCCTGCTTGAAGTAGACCTCGGCAAGGTGATCGTGAACCGTCGGGTCCTTCTTGATGCGGTCGAGCGCATGGCGAAGTTCGTCCGCCGCCTGATCGAGCCGGTTCTGACGATAGTGCACCCAGCCCAGGCTGTCGAGATAGGCGCCGTTGTCGGGCTCGAGATTGACGGCTTTCGAAATCAACTGCTGGGCTTCGTCCAGCCGCACGTTGCGATCAGCCAGCATGTAGCCCAGATAGTTCAGCGCGCCGGCGTTTTCCGGATCGGTTTTGAGCACGCTGCGGAACGCCTTCTCGGCTTCGTCGTAATCTTTCTCGTGCTCGTAGAGCGCGCCGCGCATGAAGACGATATTCTGCTTCTGCTGCGGGTTGCTGGCCAGCATGTTGGCGGAGTCGAGCGTGGCGAGCGCGTCCTTGTAGCGCTTCGCTTTCTCCTGCACTTCGGCGATGCTGATGAGAACCGAAACGTCCTTATCGGCATCCGGCAGAGCGCGCAGTTCGGCAAGCGCCTTATCGTATTCCCCCAGCGTGGCGAGCAGAGAAGCGTGTTCGGCCTGAATATCCTTATCGCCGCTGTATTTTTTCAGCGCGGCGTCCGCAGCCGCCCGGGCGCCTTTGAAATCCTTTGCGTCGGTCAGCGTCTCAATGATCTTGCCTTCCCAGATGGCCGCCGTCGCCGGGTCGAGATCGGCGATCTGTCGGTAGGACGCGACAGCGTCCGCAGTGCGGTCGGCGTTGCGCTGCATGTTGGCCAGCGAGCCCAGCATCGAGATGCGCTGAGCGCGCTCGGTGTCCGTATAGATCGATTTCTGCGTTTCCTTGAGAATCGCGTCCACTGCCGCGATCCCTTCGGGGGACTTGCCTTCGGTATCCATCAGTTCGGCTTCCGCCATACGGACGCCGATGCTGTTCTCAATCGTTTTCGCCTTATCGAGCGCCTCGTGGGCTTTGGCGTAGTCGTGTTTGGATCCCCAGAGCTCGGCGATCTCGATCAGGTCGTTGACGTTCTTCGGCTCTGCGGCGGCCAACTCGGTCCAGGCTGCGATGGCTTCATCGATGCGGCCGGCCTTCACCAGGTTCTCGCAATAGTGCTTTCGAACCTGCAGACCGTTGGCTACCGGCAGGAGCCGCTTCCAGGTGTCCGCGGCTTTGCCGAAGTTGCGGCTGTCTTCGTAAAGCATGGCGAGCATCTGCAGCGTGTTGTTGTCGGCGTCTTCGCCGGAAACCGGTTCAAGCAGCGCGATGGCGGAATCGAAATCGTCGCGGGAGGCGTAGATTTCGGCCAGGCCCACGAGAGCGTCATCGTCGCCTGCGTCGAGCGCGATAACAGCCTTGAAGGCCTTCTCGGCGGCCGCGTCATTGCGGGCCACGCGGTAGAGGTGCGCCAGAGAAGAGAGACTCTCCGCGTCTTTCGGATCGATATCGGCGGCTTTTTGATAGTGTTCGATGGCGTTCTTCAGCGCTGTCTCATCCACCTTGCCCTGCTCGGGGTCCAGCTGCGCGGCGTACATGCGCGCGAGAATCTTGTGGGCTCCGGCGTCATTCGGATTTTGTTTGATCAGGCTGTTGGCCAGATCCACAGCCTTTTCCGCGCTACCGGACCGCAGGTAGAATTCGGCCAGTTCCTCCCCCACGACGCTGTCGGTGGGGTCCTCCTCCATCGCCTTCTTGTAGTAATCGATGGCTTTATTGACGTACTCGCGGCGGCCGCCATAACGCGCGGCCTGCTCGGCATAGAGGTGCGCCATGCCGTAGTTGTAATAGGCGTCGGCTTTGGCTTCAGTCGGAGTTTCGGGCTTAGCGGCGGCGTCGCCGGCGGTGGCGGCTGGAGCCTGCGAATAAGCGGGGATGGCGGTTAGACACGCCAGGCCGAAAATGAAAAACGCGGTATGCGTGCGGCCGTTCATACGGGAAATCGCCTTCCTTTGCCCACGCTCGCGGAGGAAGCAATTCCCGTTCCGCATCGCGCCGGGCCTGTTGTCATCATTGTATAACGCGAAGCCGAAAATGAGTTCATTCCCGCCGTCTGGAAACCATGAAGAAACGTCATCGGGAGTGGCCCATCCACTTGTGGCGGTCGTCGGGCCGACCGGCTCCGGAAAAAGCGAACTCGCACTGCGGCTCGCTGAGAGATTCGATGGCGAAATCGTGAACTGCGATTCGGTTCAGCTCTTTAAATACTTCAATATCGGCGCCGCGAAGCTGCCGGAGCCGGAGTGGCGTGGCGTTCCTCACCATCTGATTGACGTGCTGGAACCGGATCGGGTATTCACAGCCGGGGATTTTGCCAGAATCGGGCGGGTTGCTTTACACGAAATTACAGGCCGCGGGCGGCTGCCGGTGGTGGCAGGAGGCACCGGATTCTATCTGCGGGCGCTGGTGGATGGCCTGGCGCCCGGACCCGGGCGGGACGACGAGTTGCGGGCGAGGTTGGCGGCCAGGGAAGGGAAGCGCGCGGGATCGGTGCATCGGCTGCTGCGGCGGCTCGACCCGGCGGCGGCGAAGCGGATGCATCCGAACGATGTGCCGAAGGCGATGCGGGCGCTGGAGATCTGTCTGCGGACGCGGCGTCCGGCGACGGAGGTCTTCGCCGCTGGGCGGGATGCCCTGACTGGCTATCGTGTACTGAAGCTCGGGCTGTTTCCGGATCGGGAGAAACTGGTTCTCCGGCTGGAAGCCCGAGTAGAGACGATGTTCGAGGCGGGGTTGGTGGCGGAAGTAGAGGCGATTCTCGCGCGGGGCGTGACGGAGAGCGCCAAGCCGTTCGAATCGATCGGGTATAAGCAGGCCTTGCAGGTTGTGCGCGGTGAGTTGTCCGTGAAGGATGCGATCTTTTACGCGAAACGGGACACCCGGCAGTATGCCAAGCGGCAGATGACATGGTTCCGGCAGGAACCAGGCCTGGCGGCGCTGCGCGGGTTTGGGGACGATGCGGATGTGGTGGGAACGGCGATAAGGTGGGTGAAGGAGTTTTTTGAAGACACCTGAATAGCAGATAATGATGATTATGCCGGCAGCTACTGCGATTTCGGTCAGCGAGTATCTCAATACCAGCTATCGCCCGGACTGCGACTACGTCGACGGCGAATTGGTGGAGAGAAATGTGGGCGAATGGGATCACAGCCGGTTGCAGATGCTATTGAGCCGGTTTCTATCGAATCGCGAGAAACAGTGGGGAATCGTTGTTGTACCGGAACAACGGGTTCAGGTGGGTCCAACCCGTTTCCGCGTGCCTGATATCACGGTGATTGCGGGCTCTCCCGACGGCCAGATCATCCGGAAGCCACCATTCCTCTGCATCGAGATTCTCTCGCCGCGAGATCGGCTGGTGGAAATGCAGGAAAGGGTCGACGACTATCTCGGCTTCGGAGTTCGTTATGTCTGGGTCATCAACCCGAAGACCCGCCAGACCTGGATCTACAGCCCCAATGGCCTCCAGGAATCCCGCGACGGCGTGCTCACCACGGACAATCCTGACATTCGCGTAGCGCTCGGCGAATTGGAATAGCTGCCCGCTCAATCTCGCGGCGTCCTCTTCATTTCTGATACATTGTACGAATGGATTTCGTTGGTGGAGCGTTTCTTCGGCCGACGCGGGTCAGCCGCCTCGTGTTTCTGTTGCCGCTGCTGGCCGCCAGTCAGGGCGCGCCCCCGACTATCCGCACGGAGACCCGCGCCGTACAGATCGACGTGGCGGTGCGGAACGCTCACGGCGCCCCGGCGCCAGGGCTGACGAAGGACGACTTCACGCTGCTCGATGACGGGAAGCCGCGCGCCATTGAATTCTTCAGCGAGAACGCGGATCAACCGGAGCCCAACGCGGCTCCGCCCCGCGCCGGTACGGCCGCGGAGCCGCCGTCGCCGTCGCGCATTCTATCGAACGCCGCGCCTTCGAATGCACCGCGCGAACGAGTGACGGTGATTCTGCTGGACGCCAGCAGCCCGACTCTCGACCTGACTACGGGAGGAATAGGAAGCGGCCTTTTGTCCCAGGCCCGCACGGGGGCATTCGACGCTATGGCGAAGCTTCCGGCGACAGAGCGTATCGCCGTTTATCAGATTAGTCCCGGCGGCCTGAATATCGTGCAGAACTTTACCATGGATCGCGATCTCTTGCGCAAAAGTATCAATGCGTGGTCCGTCCCGGTCGATTGGAAACCCGGCTGCGGCTCCAGTCTGATAGGTTCTCCTGAGCATCTGGGACCTGGAATGCGGATACAGCCAAAGGTCACGCCGGAACTCAACGCCGCGAGCTGGGGCTGCGACCCAATTCTGGAATACAGGATCCGTATGGGGGCGATCAGCGTGCTTGACTCATTGCGAGTCATCGGGAAGAAACTGGCTCGGCTGCCAGGCCGCAAGAATCTGATCTGGGTGACGCCGGGTTTTCCGATGAGATGGATCCGAAACATGGAAGATACGTCGAAACGGGTCATCGCTCAATTGAACGACGCTAACGTCGCCCTGAATGCGATCGATATGCGCGGACTGACCGTGGGCGGAATCGATCAACAGGGAATGGTGATGCAGATGATGACTGAGCCAACCGGCGGAAAGGCATATCTCACGCGCAACGATGTCGCCGCGGCGATCGAGGAAGTGGACCGGGCGGCGAGCACCAATTACATGCTCGGCTTTTATCTTGCCGATAACGAACGCGATGAAAAATTTCATCCGCTCGAATTGCGGGTCGATCGCGCCAAACTGAGCCTCAGCTACCGGAAGGGATATATTGCAGGAAACGTATCGGACAGCAAGCCGCCCAAAGAGGAGATCGAAACCGAGCTTCTGAGTCCCGTGGACGCTACCGCCATCGGTATCTCGGGAGTCGCCGACGTTGCGCCCGGCCAGCCCAATCCCACTCTGCGCCTGAATCTGTCGCTCGACGGGCGCGGCCTCACGCTCCTGCCGCGGGACAACGAGCTGGTCTGCAAAGTCTCGCGCATGGCCGCCGAAATGGATGCGCGCGGAACGATACTCGTGGAAGCGCGGGACTCGAAAGATTTCGTCGTCCCCGCGGAGTCTCTCGATATCGTCCAGCGTGAGGGGCTTCGGATTCACTGGGACCAGGCGCTGCCATTGATACAGGGCGCCGCAACGGTCCGCGTCATCATTCGCGATCAGGCTACGGGGCAGGCCGGTACGTTGACGCTACCGTTAACCGATACGCGCTGAAATTCGCCTTCAGCGCTTGTAGCCGATCATCCGCAGAAAGCCCTTGCGCTTTTCGATGTCCTCTGCAGTCTCCATACCTTTAGGCGATGAACCGTCGATAACGCCCAGCACGCCGCGCCCCTGCTCAGACTCCGCCACGATCACCTGCACCGGATTCGCCGTGGCGCAGAAAATGTTGCAGACCTCGTACGTGGCCTGTACGGCCTTCAGCACGTTGACCGGAAACGCGTCTTTCATCACGATCGCGAAGAAATGCCCGGACGCGACCGCTCTCGCGATCTCGACGGCGGCGGAGCGCATTGCCTCGTCCGTGCCGTCATGCCGGATCAGACAGGGCCCCGAAGCCTCGCTGAACGCCACGCCGAACTGGATTCCCGGCGCGGAATTCACCATCGCCTCGTAGAGATCTTCCACGGTCTTGATGAAGTGGCTCTGGCCCAGAATGATGTTGGCGTTTTCGGGAATCGCCAGCGGCACGGCATGAAGGTTGAGCATACGCAAGTATCGTAACCTGTCGGTAGTGACACACCAACGTAACCTCGCCGCTCTTTTGCTGGCCGCCGCGATTGCGATTCCCGCGGGCGCACAGTCGTCATCGCTGGTGGATCGCGTCGACACCACGGCCTTTATCCAGGTTGACGCGGACGGATTCAACGCACTCACGCCGAAGCAGCAGGCGCTGGCTTACTGGCTGTCTCAGGCCGCGATTGCGATTAATCCGATCATCTACGATCAACTGTCCCGTTATGGACTTCGAGAGAAGACGATTCTCGAAGCGGTCGTGGCGAAGAAGGGCAAAGTGGACCCAGCGGCGTACGCGAAGATTCTCGATTACACGAAACTCTTCTGGGCGAACCGCGGCAATCACAATGAAATGACGTCGCAGAAGTTTCTGCCCGCGTTCACGCCGGAGGAACTGAACCGCGCGCTGCGAGGCGCAAGCCGGGCAGATCTGCTGCCGGACGCGGCCGCGTTGAAGCAGGCTTTCTTCGATCCGGATTTCGAGCCAATGATTACGGCGAAGAGCCCGCGGAATGGCCTCGACATCATTCAGGCGAGTTCCAATAATTACTACCTTGGCGTCACCCTGGCCGATCTGAAAGGGTTCACCGAAAAATACGCGCTGAACTCCCGCGTCGCAAAAGAGAAGGGAAAACTGGTGGAGCAGGTCTATCGCGCGGGCACGCCCGATGGCAAGGTTGCGCCCGGTCTCTACGCGCAGTATCTGAGGAAGGCCAACGGATTTCTGGAGAAGGCCCACGCATACGCGGAGCCCGATGAGGCGAAGGTGATCGGCGATCTCATCCATTACTACCAGACAGGCGAATACGGCGACTGGCTGCAGTTCGACCGCGCGTGGGTGACCAACAATCCTCCTGTCGATTTCGTCAACGGCTTCATTGAGGTCTATCGAGACGCCCGCGGAGCGAAGGGCAGTTCGCAGAGCTTCGTCAGCGTAACGGATGACAAGCTTTCGGGGGCCATGGCGAAAATCGCCGCCAACGCGCAGTACTTCGAAGACAAAGCTCCCTGGCTTCCGCAATATAAGAAGCAGGGCGTGACGCCGCCCATTGCCAAGGCGATCGAGACCGTTGTCGAGACCGGCGATTTTCACGTGACGACGATTGGCGACAATCTGCCGAACGAAAACGAGATTCGCGAGAAGGAAGGCTCGAAAAGTTTCCTCTTCAGCAGCAGTACGCGCGCTCTCGACCAGGCGACGGGCAATAAAACAATCGACGAATTCGGCTACTCGCCCGAAGAAATTGCGCGGTACAAGAAATACAACACGGTTGCGAACGATCTGCTGGTCTGCATGCATGAGGTGATCGGTCACGGATCGGGCAAGCTCGATCCAAAGCTGACACAGCCGCCGCAGGCTTATCTGAAGGAATACTTCTCCGCGCTCGAAGAAGCGCGCGCGGACCTGGTGGCGTACTGGAATGTGTTCGATCCGAGGCTGAAACAACTGGGCCTCGTGGATTCGGACGACGTGGGCAAGACGATGTACGACAACGTTGCCCGCACCTGGATCATGCAGCTTCGCCGCATCCCGGCGGGCGACACAATCGAAGAGGATCACC
This sequence comes from uncultured Solibacteraceae bacterium, assembly GCA_964636715.1. GTDB lineage: Bacteria > Acidobacteriota > Terriglobia > Bryobacterales > Bryobacteraceae > BOG-234. The sequence continues at coordinate 11,943 of CAZWTH010000252.1, forward strand.
AGCGCGGGCGGCAACTCACGGCCCGCTACATCATGGATAAGACCGGCGCCATTGTGGTTGAGAAGCGCAACGGCAAGACCTATGCGGTGGTGAAAGATTACGACAAGATGCGCCAGGGCATCGGTCAGTTACTGGCGGAGTTGATGCGAATCAAAGCCGAGGGCGATTACGCGGCGATCAAGGCTCTGATGGATCAGTACGGCGTCCACTTCGATCCCGCACAGCGCGATGAAGTCGTAGCCCGCTACAAGTCTCTGGATCTGCCGACTTATTTCGCCGGCATCAACGCCGATCTCGCCGCGCAGTTGGACGCGAAGGGAAATGTCACGAAGGTGACTATGAACTACCCGCGCGACTTCGTCAAACAACAGATGGACTACAGCGCCCTGTACCGGACGGCGAACGCCGGAAGAGTCAGTTCGCGGGCGAAATAGGAATCTCGCAATCGAAGCCCTGTTCGTCGAAATGCGTATCGAACGCGAACGCCTGACGCCAGCCGCAATCCCGCATCAGCTCGAAGCTGACGCAATCGACCAGACTCAATTTGCGACGGTCTTCAGCCAGAACTGCTGTCAGTCCTCGTTCGTGCAGCCGTTCATTGACCCAGACAACGGACACCGCAGGCAAGATTGCGCTGCGGAATGTTTGCACAGCGGCCAATCCCAGACGGCGTTGGACCAGCGCACAAGTCTCGACCACCACGTAGTTCGTGGTAACCAGCGGGATTTCATTTGAAAGCAGATATTGAAAACGCTGTGTCGCAACAGCGTGCCTCTTGTCGTCTTCCGCCTGCAGCGCGAAGAACGCAGAGGTGTCTACGAAGACTACCAGCACCTATAGAAAATCTTCTGCCAGATATTTATCATGGTTTTCGCCGATGTCGCTGAACCCTGACCGAAACTTTCCGACGGCATTCAGCGCCCGCTGCGCACGGGCCTGGTACTCCTCCTTATACATCCGATCAACTCCAGCCTTCAACAGTTCTTCAATTGATCGGCCGTCCTTCTCACTCAGCCAGCGCAGGGCATGCATCTGGTCCTCAGTGAACTGGATTTCTACCGTAGCCATGTTTTCATCTTCCCATAAAAAAACCGCCGGATTTCTCCGGCGGCTTTTCTCTCCCTGACTCTTTGATTCTCTTAATCGCCGAAGCTGCCGACTTCTTCCCGCGCGTCCGCCTTCGGGGCCGCCGGCTGAATTCCGCCGATGTGGCTCACCGGCACGAATCCGGATTCGATCGGTTTTTCCTTCAGAATCACTTCGCGATAAAGCTTCGCCATCTTCGCATCTTCCGCGGCCTTCTTGACGATGTCCGCGTTGCGCGCCCGGATCTTCTCTTCGCGCGCCGTCTTCGCGATACCGAGATCGTCCAGATCATGCTGCTTGCCGGCCGCGACCGCTTCCGCGTTCAGGATCAGCGAATGTTCCTTCGAAGGCAGATTCACGCTCTTGCCGCCCGCGATGATCTCGTGACGGCCCTTCTCTTCGTACCACTTCGTGAGCGTCGCCGTCATGTGCATCTTTTCCACGATGTTGCGCCAGCCCACGCCAGTGTTATACGCGCAGAAGCTGATTTCGCCTTCCTGCGTCGCGTAGGGGATGATGCACTGCTCGGTGCGGCGGAAGTCGTAGTTGAACAGATCCTGGAACCACATGCCCGCGATGAACAGGAAGTTCCAGCGGTCCTTGCGGCGCTTCTCGATGTCGTCGAACGTGCGGTCGCCGCTCACCTTGCCGTAGTTGCGGCCGGTCGCGCCGAAGCACTTATCGAACTTCTGCAGCAGGTCCATCAGCTTGAAATTGCTGGGCGCTTCCGAGGGCTTGTAGTTGCGCAGCAGCGCGAGCGAAACGCCGAGAATCGAAAGGAACTTGCCGCGCGCGGCATCGTTCACCGCCGCTACGTCCTTCGAAAGCTGTTCGGCGTCAAGGAACGCCGTCACCGGACGGAATTCCTTCGTTTCCTTGTCGATCATGACCGCCATGCCGACGCCGCAGTTCGGGTGGCAACCGCAGCTCAGCTGACCCCAATCGGCGTTCGGTCCGTGAATCAGGTCGGCCCAGTCGGAGAAGGTGCTCATGAACGAAATCGGGAACCAGTCGCGCGTCGGTTCGCCCATCTTGACCTGGTTCTTCACGTCATGCGCCAGGTGCGAGAGCGTGTAGCGCTGCGCCTGACGGCGTTCGGGCGTGATCTCTTCGTCGCGGCCCGTGAATGAGACCGGCTGGAAGGAGAGGAACGAAATTTTCTTCGGATTGTCGAGCGCGAATTCGATAACGCGGCCCACCTGCTCGTTGTTCACGCCGTTGATGATCGTGATCACCTGCACGATCTCGACACCCGCAGTGTGCAGGTTCTCAATCGCGAGCAGCTTCACGTAGAACAGATTGCCG
>CAZWTH010000253.1:0-2979 GCA_964636715.1 uncultured Solibacteraceae bacterium
AGCATGGAAGGCCTGGACGAACTGATGGCCCGCGTGGGAGACGCACCGCTGCCGCCTGCCGACTTCCACGTTCTGAGCATGAGCGAGATGACGGTGCCGCTGCCTAAGCCCTTCGCGGCCGCGCCGGTGGATGACGATCCCGTTCGCGTCGAACCGGCCAGCCGGAACGTATTTGTGCGCGCCTGCAAAGGAGTAGTCCACGCCCTGGTGCGCGTGGCCCGCTTCACCGGCTTACGGCGTCGGAAGCCGCTGGCTCACGAGGCGTCCGCTCTCGAAAATACTGGAGCGGAGCTTGTGACGGGCGGCGAGAGCAGTCAGATCGGCGGAATCGAGCCAGACGGATTCGTCGAGCGTGAAAAAGTACATGACCGATGATCCGCTCGGGTTGTGCGGCAGCCCGAGCAGATGACCGATCTCATGCACGGAAATCACGAACATCTGCTGTGCCGTGAGTTTCGACGCCGGATTGAACGCCACCCAGCCCTCGAAATCGGCGCGGTCCGGATACTGCGAGCGGGCCGCGACTCCGGGAACATCGAAGAGACTTTTCGCTCCATCCACGAGTTCCACTGCGCAGTCTCCGGAACCGGACTCATGCCAGGTCATATCGAGCACGCCGGCCCAGAAGTCCATCGCCCGAAAGAATGCGCGATCGAGCACCGGATTGGCGCTGGCGGCTCGAACGCCGAGATCGACGTGCCCGTGACTCAGCAGTTGGTTGTGCCGCCCGCAGGGGGCGTATTTTCCGGTCCAGTTCGCGGGCGTGGCGAGCGCCGCGCTGAGGCTGACGGCGATAAGCGCCAGCAGCCGTAAGCACACTTTCCACATGAAGCTGAAATTACCGATTATGGAGGTTCGGACACAGTTCGGTCAATCGGGTAAATACCTTAGAACCGGCCCCAGGTTTTCATTTATGAAACTTGTTCGTTATCCTATATTGCGCCTCACGCTATGACCGAATCCAGGGCCTCCACGCTCACGCCGGCCGCAGCGGACGCTTCCGCACGCGTGCCCGCCGTGCTGTTTGGCGTCACCATCCTGCTGAGCGCGTTCCTGTTGTTTCAGGTGCAGCCGCTGATCGCGAAACTGATCCTGCCGTGGTTCGGCGGCTCGGCCGCCGTCTGGACCAGTTGCATGCTCTTCTTCCAGCTCGCGCTGCTGGGCGGCTATGCGTGGGCGCACTGGCTGAGCGAACGGCCGATGAACCAGCAGGTGATCGTTCACGGCGCGCTGCTGCTCGCGAGCCTCGCCGTGCTCCCCATCATTCCTTCTGCCCGGTGGAAGCCCGTTGGCGGTGAAGATCCGCTGCTCGGCATACTCGGTCTGCTCGCCGTTACCGTTGGTCTGCCGTACTTTCTGCTCTCCGCCACCAGTCCGCTGCTGCAGTCCTGGTATTCGCGCGCGAACGGTGGGGCCATGCCTTACCGCTTCTTCGCGCTTTCGAACGCGGGCTCCATGGCCGGCCTCCTGACCTATCCGATTCTCGTCGAGCCGTACGTCGCCAACCGCAATCAGGCCTGGATGTGGTCGCTCGGTTTCGCCGCTTTCATGGCCTGTTTTCTCGTGGTCGCCTTTCTGGCGCGGAACGCGCGCGCCGCCGGTCCACCCGTCGATGAGAGTGCGGAGACAGCCCCAGCGCCCACCCTGACGGACAAGCTTCTCTGGATCGGTCTCGCCGCCTGCGCATCCGCGCTCCTCCTGGCGGTGACTAATCACCTGACCCAGAACGTCGCGGCCATTCCGTTCCTCTGGGTGCTCCCGCTCAGCCTCTACCTTCTGAGCTTTATCCTTTGTTTCGACAGCGACCGCTGGTATCGCCGCCGCTTCTTCGTCCCGCTGGCCGTTGTGGAATTATTGGCGACAGCTCACGCGATTGATGGCGTCTTCGAGAACCTGAAGGTCGCGGTGGCGATCTTCTGCGCCGCCCTTTTTGTGTTCTTCATGGTGTGCCATGGCGAACTGGCGAATCGGCGTCCCTCTGCGCGTCATCTGACTTCGTTCTACCTGATGGTGTCGATCGGCGGCGCGATCGGCGGTCTTCTCGTCGGGTTCGTTTTCCCGTACGTGCTGCCCGCGCTGATCGATCTCCCGATTGTTCTCGCTCTCACGGCATTTCTGTTCTCGTGGCTGCTGTGGCGCGACTACTCGGCCCCGGACTCTGACGGCGTCGCAGACGAAAACTTTCTCAACACCCCGGCCGACAAATGGGCGATCGGCGCACTGCTCGCGATCGCCTTCGGCTTCATCTCGGCCCGGATTCTCGGTGCGAAATTCGCCGGCTTGCCTCCATTTCTCGCGGCTTAGTGGGATGCGCCGGCGTTGATCACGATTGGGGGATTGTTCATCCTGTACATCCTCTGGCGCAACCGCGGCGCCGTCGAGCCTTCCGATGAAAGCGCGACCGTATCGTGATGGCCGTGCTCCTGGGCTCGCTCGCGCTGTTCACCGGAGGCCGCCTCGTGATGGCGAAGTTCTTCGCCGCCGAGGCGTTTCCGAATGACTCCGGGGATCTCCAGATCGTCGGCGCGCTGGCCGCAATGACCGTGCTCTTTCTGTTCTGGCGCTGCCGCGATTCGCTCGACAACAACGTGATCGTTTGCGGCGCCGGCGTCGCGCTGGCTTTCGGCCTCACCGGCTACATGGCGCACGACGTCTGGAATTACATGGGCGGCGCGCGTTTGATGGTGAGGAATTTTTACGGCGCGCTCACGGTCTACGATCATGACGCCGACAACGACTGGGGTCCCTACCGTGAGCTGCGCCACGGCACCATCGAGCACGGCGAACAGTTCCTCTGGCCGCAGAATCTCCGGCACGCCACAACGTACTACGCCGAACAGTCCGGCCTCGGCCTGGCGTTGCGCAGCCTTCGGGTCGAAGGCCCTATCAACGTCGGCTCTATCGGCCTGGGCGCCGGCACCACTGCGGTCTACGCGCGCCCTAACGATCATTATTTTTTCTATGACATCAACCCGATCG
>CAZWTH010000254.1:0-6812 GCA_964636715.1 uncultured Solibacteraceae bacterium
AGGGATTCGGCAAGCCGGCGGCGGCTGTCTTCCGCGCTGCGCTCCCGCGCTTCGCTCAATACGCGCAGGGCGCCTGCCTGCGCTTCGCTCAATTCGCGCGCGGCTTCCGCGCGCGCTTCGCCTAATTCGCGGGCGGCTTCGGCCCGCGCGGTCTGCAGGGCTTCTTCGCCGCGGCGCTTTTCCTCACCTACGGCGCGAGCCACGTCGGAGGCGATCTGCGCGTCCACGCGGGCTCCCACTTCCGCAATGAGCGCCGAATGGCTCTGCTCCATGATTTGACGCCATCCGGGCGCGCTGCCGTCGTGCATTCTACTTTCATAGTAAGGCAGAGTTACCATACTGTCGAGTTCAACAATCCCATGTCGAATGAAAAGCTTTCCGGCAAAATTGCGGTTATAACGGGCGGCGCCAGGGGCATCGGTTTCGCCATCGCGTCCCATCTTGTGGAAGAAGGCGTCAACGTCGCGATCGCGGCTTTACGCCAGGAGTCGGTGGACGCGGCTGTGACGAAGTTGTCCCCGCACGGTAAAGCGATTGGCATCGCCGGCGATGTTTCGAACGAGACAGACGCCGCGCGCATCATGGCGGAGACCGCGCGCGCCTTTGGCGGCATCGACATTCTGATCAACAGCGCCGCGATTCGCACATACAAGTCTGTGATGGATCTCGCGCCGGGAGACTGGGACCGCATGATCGCGGTGAATCTTTCCGGCCCTTACTACTGCTCTCATGCGGTTTTGCCATACTTCGCACAACGCGGCGGCGGCGACATCGTGAATGTCAGTTCGCTGTCCTCCGCTACTCCTTTTGCGGGGGGCGCGGGATACAACGCGTCCAAAGCAGGCCTGAATGCGCTCTCCGAAGCCACAATGCTGGACCATCGTTACGACAACGTGCGCGTCACCCAGGTGCTTCCCGGCAGCACCGATACGGACTTCAATGGTCCACCCAACGGTCCGCGGCCGGACTGGAAAGTGGCGCCGCAGGATATCGCGGATGCAGTAGTTATGCTTTTGCGGATGCCGCGCCGTACCACTGTCAGCCGGATCGACGTGAAACCGACGAAGCCGCCTCGTAAAGGTCAGTAAATACAGGCTCGCGAACTCAGACAAATGTCGCATTTGCGAGTCTGAATCATTGGCACACGACTTGCAATCAAATAAGTCGAAATCGCTCCCGAAGGGGCGATAAGGCTAGGGAGGAGAGGCTGGTATGTTTCGCCTGAGTAAGAGACTCGATCCATCGCTGACTGGCAATGAAGCGGTGAAGCTGCACACGGATCTCATGAATCGGATTGTCGGCCAGGATGAGGCCATCGATCAGATCGTGAGCGTCTATCAGACTTATCTCGCCGGGATGAGCAGCCCGGGACGTCCCATCGGGAATCTTCTTTTCCTCGGACCGACCGGTACCGGCAAAACGCGGCTTGTGGAAGCAACCGCCGAGTCGCTGCTGGGTGACGCGCGCGCCGTCATTAAAGTGGACTGCGCCGAGTTCCAGCACAGTCACGAAATCGCCAAGCTGATCGGTTCGCCTCCCGGATATCTGGGGCATCGCGAAACGCACGCGATCCTTTGCCAGGAAGCTCTGAATCAGTATCACCACGAAGGGATGAAGGTCAGCTTCATTCTGTTCGACGAAATCGAAAAGGCGAGCGATGCGCTGTGGAACCTGCTGCTCGGCATTCTCGATAAAGGCACGCTGACTCTGGGCGACAATCGCAAGGTCGACTTCTCGCAGTCGCTCATCTTCATGACGAGCACTCTGGGCGCGGCGGAAATGAGCAACCTGCTGCGGCCGCATCTCGGATTCGCGACCTCGACGATCGAGCGCAATGCGAACGACGGTGAGGTGAGTGACGAGATGACCGGTAAGCTTTCCCGCGCCGGCCTCGAAGCCGCCCGCAGGAAGTTCACACCGGAATTCATGAACCGCATCGATAAGGTCGTGGTGTTCCGGCCGCTCGGTTCCGAGCAGTTGCAGAAAATTCTCGGGCTCGAGCTGGCGCAGTTGCAGCAGCGGATTATCCGCGCTCCCGGCTCGGTTCCGTTCGTCATGAATTTGACGGAGCCCGCGCGCGCCTACATGCTGAATGAAGGCACGGATATGAAGTATGGCGCGCGGCATCTGAAACGCGCTATCGAACGCAGCCTGGTGCATCCACTTTCGAACCTGATTGCGTCCGAGCAGATTCGCGCCGGCGATCTGGTCAGCATCGACTACGACACCGCGACCGCATCGTTGACTTTTACGCGGGAAGCCGAGTCGATGCCGGGCTACGAAATGGCCGAGCTGATCGACACGGCGTCGGTGAAGGTGGCGGCAGCCGCCATCGCTCAGCAGACAACGCCGGCGCGCCCGGCAGCGGCCGCGGGTAGACAGCGGAAGTAACCCTCCTTGATTCTCCAGGGCGGGCTCGTGCCAACGGGCCCGCCGGCGAGGGTATCAATAGATCACTTCGCCGCGTCTGCCGCCCACCAGTTTGCCCTTGTCCTTCGACGTCATCTTCACTTCGAGATCGTGCTTCCGAGGCTTGCCGGATTTGTCCGGCACAAATCCAATTTGATATCCGGAGATCGCCTTATTCCGGACGCCTGTCAGAATCCGGACAAGATCATCGAGGCCCAGACGCTCGATCACAAATAGCTGCCCTCCCGTCATTCTGCCAATCTCACCAGTAAGCGGCGCATTCACGAATCGAGTCTGACCGCCAGGCGTTCCACCGGAAACCGAAAACGATCCGGCCGCTGATCCCGAAACCGCCGGAAGGTTGCCGAAATCGACCATCACCGGATCAATCGTGATACCGGCCGCTGCCGCCTGAGCAGCCAGCAAATCCGTCTGCAGCGTACCGCCCCCGCCCCATCCGTTGGAAAACCAGATCAGGATATGACGGGTCCTTTGCGCGGCTCCAGCCGCATTGCCCAGCGTCGCCGCAGTGGCCTCCTGCAGCCAGCCTGGACTCCCGACGATGGTCCAGACCGCCCTTCTTCCCGGCAATGGCGTCAGGTTGCCAACGCCGGCCGGAATCGGGTCCAGAATGCGGCGCAGCGCATTTGTGGCTGTCTCCGGATCGTTGGTTGGCGCGCAGAGCCGTTCCCACTGATTTATCTCGAAGTGATAGACGGCAAGCCGGACGTCCATTGCGTTGCTGTGAAGAACGCTGCGAGTGGTTTCCGTATCCCAGCGATTCAGAAATTCGTACGTCTCTTTCGCGTTCCATCGCGAAAAGACACGAACTTCTTTTGAATTCTTCGGCAGCACGGACGCGTCGAACAGAAGATCGAGTTCGAGCGGAATCGGATGCGCGGTGTGCGGCCCCTCGAATATAGTGAAGTCGCGAGCATGACCGTTTTCCAGCAGAACGAAATCGGACGCCTGCAGATCTTCCGCATAGTACGCGCCCCGCTCTATGTTGAATGGGACGAGTACCAGATTCGTCGCCGATTGGAACGTCGCACCCGAATCCTGAGCGAGCAGAAGTATGGAAAATAGTCCCCAGATGCCCCCGTGAAGGAGGATTCGAATCATGATTTCTCCCTTTCCGAAAAATCGCCAGGAGATTGGACACCGGGTTGAACCATCCAGTTCCACTTTGCCGGTGAATTCCGGATCGAGTCCGCGAGCGGATCTTGACTGCTGAAGGATCCGCTGGCGCGCGACTGCTCGGCGTTCCATTCCCAGCTTGCCTCATTCATGGTTCTGCCGTACTTTGGGACTATGGAAGTGTATTTCACGCCTGAGCAGGAAACGCAGCTGGCGCAGATGGCCACCCATGCCGGGACAGCCCCCGAGGGGCTGGTAACAACTGTGGTTGCCCGTTATCTGAATGCGGAAGCCAGCTTTCTCGCGGCCGTGGAAAAAGGGATCGCGGCTGCCGAACGTGGCGAGTTTATTGAAGAGGAAGAAATGGACGCCCGTCTTGAAGCAATGTTCAGGCCTGATGCGTATTCGCTGGACGGTTCCCGCCGCTGATGATTTGGAGAAGATGGTGGTCTACTCGGCGAAGCCGGAAGCCATTGAAATCCTGCATGTCCACCACGGGGCTCAGGACTGGCGCTGAAATCGGCTCCGCCTGGCCCAGACTACACTGGAAACGTGCTCCCCCGCTGCCTGACAGTTCTGCTTCTGGCCGCTCTTCCCCTCCCCGCGGCGCTTTCCATCCTGCCTCTGCGCGACGTCAAAGCCGGGATGCACGCGACCGGGAAGACAGTTTTCAGTGGCGATAAGGTTGAAGACTTCGACGTCGAAATCCTGGGCGTTCTCGATAACATCGGCCCCAAACAATCGCTGATCCTTGGCCGTCTCTCCGGCGGACCGCTGGAGCACACGGGCGTCATGCAGGGGATGAGCGGAAGCCCTGTCTACATTGACGGCAAACTCATCGGCGCGGTCGCGCTGGCGTTTCCTTATTCGAAAGATCCGATCGCCGGCATCCGGCCGATTGAAGAAATGCTGCGCGTTGAATCAATGCCCGCGAAGCCCGAGCCCATGCGGCTTGCGAAGCTCACGGATCCCGCCTCGCTCCTGCGCAATTCGCTTCCGAAACCGGCGGCATCGGCCAGCTTCGGCGAGAGCCGCATGACGGAAGTCGCCACGCCGATTTCGTTCTCCGGATTCACCAGCGCGACGATCGAAAAATTCGCGCCGGAGCTGCGCGCCCTCGGTCTGGAACCGCGGCAGGGCATTTCGCTCGGCGGCTCCGCCATTGCGCGTCTGGGCGATCCAGCGCGCCTGCAGCCCGGTTCCATGATCAGCGTCGAGCTCATGATGGGCGATTTCGGAGTCGGCGCGGACGGCACCGTCATGGCCATCGACGGCAACAAAGTTTACGCCTTCGGCCACCGTTTCCTCTCTATGGGCGCTACCGACATTCCGTTCACCCGCTCCGAGGTGATGACGCTGCTCGCCAACGTGAATACGTCTTTCAAGATTTCGTCGGCGCGCGAACTGATGGGCGTCATCTCCCAGGATCGCGACACCGCGGTCACCGGAACGCTCGGCGCGCGCGCGAACATGACGCCGCTCGATATCACCGTCACGGAAGAAGGCAAACCCACCGGCGAATATCACATGCAAATCGTGAACGATCGTCTGCTGTCTCCCTATCTGCTCCAGATGGCGGTTTTTTCAGCGCTCGATTCCACGGCGCGCGCCACGGGCGTGCTCAGCGTGGCGATGCGCGGTTCCATCGAATTCCAAAACCGCTCGGATGTCGCGCAGATCCGCAACGTCTACGCCACGGATGGAGGGGCCGCCACCAGCGCAGCGCTGAACGCCGCCACCACTCTTTCTTATGTCATGCAGGGCGGCTTCGACGATCTGAAACTCAAGCACATCTCCGTCACACTCGACGCTTCTTCGCGGAAACAGGCGTTCAACATCGGCCAGGTTTATACCTCGAAGCGCGAAGCAAAACCAGGCGACAGGATCAACGTGACCGCGCTTCTCGATGGCGAAGATGGCGTCGAAATCTCACGCACAGCCAGCTACACCATTCCGCCGGGGGCCGCGCCGGGCACGCTGTATTTCACCGTCTGCGACGGCGGGCAGGCATCGCTGGCCGATATGCGCCAGACTATTTCCGACAGCCCGGCGGACGCCGCTCAGCTCATCTCCATCGTCAATCAGATTCGCCCCACGGACAAAGCTTACGTCCGTGTCTGGCGGGCGGAGCCTTCCTTCGCAGTGCAGGACGCGGAGATGGCGAGCCCACCGCCGTCGCTCGCACTCGTCCTCGGAAACATCCCTTCCATCGCTCAAAGTAAAAACGCCAAGGTGACTGAGCTGGCCATGGAAGCGGCCGGCAACATGGTCTCCGGATCGAAAACAGTTCAGGTCGAGGTTAAAGAATGAACCGCGCAACTCGCGTGGCCCTCGCCGCGGCGTTCGCGGCCGCGCTGGCCGCTGCCTCCACATCTTCCTTCTGGGAGATGTCGAGCTTCACCGATTTCATCGCGGGCAAGATGGATGGCGTTGCGCTCTCGCGCGACGGCCGCCTTTCCGCCGCCCCGCATCTCGATACCGTTTTCGATTCCGGACAGCCGGTGATCTGGAGCGTGGTCACCGGGCCCGGCGGCGTGCTCTATGCCGCCACCGGTCATCACGGACGGATTTATCGCATCGACGCCAGCGGCAAATCTTCGCTGCTTTGGACGTCCGACCGCCCCGAAGTATTCGCACTAGCCGTGAATCCGCAGGGCGATCTCTACGCCGCTACGTCACCCAATGGCAAGATCTACAAGATCCATCCGACCTCCGGCGACGCGCAGATCACCGAATATTTCGATCCGAAGGCGTCCTATATCTGGGCGCTCGCCTGCGCGCCGGATGGCGCACTCTACGCGGGGACCGGCGGCAGCGGCGTCGTTTATAAGATCACCGCCGCGGGACAGGGCGAGGCGTATTACCAGACGGGACAGGGCAACGTCACCGGTCTGATGCTCGATTCGAGCGGCCGCCTGCTTGCCGGTACCGAGCCCAACGGCATCCTCTACCGCATCACCGCGAAGGACAAGGCATTCGCGCTCTACGATTCCACGCTGCCCGAAGTGCGCGCGCTTGCCACCGGCCCGGATGGTTCGGTTTACGTCGCTGGACTCGGCGGCGCGCTGGCGAAGAAAATTGAGGCCGCGCAGCAGAATCTGGGGCTTCAGCTGGATGCCGTCCCCACGATCTCCACCACGATCACCGTCACGGCGCAGGCTGGCGCTGAGCTCAAACCCACCGCGCCGCAAGCGCCGCCGGTGCTGGCGGCGCCCGCCGCGACACCCCCGCCCGCCGCCACAACGGAAGCTGTTGGCGTGGAGAAG
>CAZWTH010000255.1:0-3493 GCA_964636715.1 uncultured Solibacteraceae bacterium
GATCCGAAATCCGTCAGTCACGAACACACCTTCATGGTCGACACCGCTGATGGCAATGCGCTCGACGCGATGCTGGTGAAACTCTCTGAAAAAGTCGCCCGCCGCCTGCGCGATCACCGAGTCTTTGCGCGCACCGTGCAGATCAAGCTGCGCTACTCCGACTTCTCGACCTTCACCCGATCCCGCACGCTCGACCACGCTACTCACTTCGATACCGAACTGGCCGACGCAGCCCGAGCGCTCTTCCACAAAGCCTGGACGAAGAAACCGATTCGTCTTCTGGGTGTATACGCTCAGCAGCTGGAGTCCACCGAAGGCCAGACGAGCCTCATTGCCGAGCCACGAGCCGAAGGCTGGCGCAAAGCCCTCGCCGCCGTCGACAAGATCCGCGGACGTTATGGCGATGACGGCATCGTGTCCCTCGCCGCCGGCATGCCCGCCCAGTTCCGTGAGCGCGTCCACGAGAATCCCGAAAATCTTCCCGGAAAAGAACCACAGAAGAAGTAACAGACTCGCTGCACATCGCTCTACTCTCAAAGCTGTATATCGCCAAGGAGGCGATTTGACATGGCCGCATTTACCGCCTTTCACGTTCTGCTCAGTCTGATTGGAATCGTTACCGGGTTGGTTGTTGCCTTTGGCCTTCTCACCGCGAACCGCATGGACCGTCTGACAGCATGGTTCCTCGGAACGACCGCCGCGACCAGCATTACGGGGTTCCTCTTCCCGCTGCACGGCATCACACCGGGCATCATCGTCGGTGTAATCTCGATGTTGACGCTCGGCGCATCTATCTACGCCCGGTATTCGCGTCATCTCGAAGACGTCTGGCGCGGGACATATGTGATCACCGCTTTGGTTTCACTGTATTTCAACGTCTTCATTTTGATCGTCCAATCGTTCCAAAAGATTCCCGTGCTGCATGACCTTGCCCCGACGCAGACCGAAACCCCCTTCCAAATTACGCAGGCGATTGTACTCATCGCGTTCGTTGTCACCGGCGTTCTTGCGGTGAAGAGATTCCATCCCGGCGAACCGGCTCCGCGCCGATATCGAGCTGCGGTCGTCTAACGCCGAATTTAGGGCTGCGCTATCATTTGTGAGTTCATCTGTTAGCGCGTGGCCAGAATTCAACCCTATGATTTGGGCGTATTGTTCGTTCACGGCATCGGTGAACAACAACAGGGCTCGACCCTGCTCCAGTTCGGGGAGCCCATCATCGAAACTCTGCGCCGCTGGTACATGCGGCAAACCGGCCTGGGTGTCGATTGCGTCCGCGTAGCCGATTCTGTCCTCCTGCCCGCGAAGAATTACAGTACAATTCCTGCACATTCCGTCATCGAATTTGATTTTTCGGGTAAAGGCGCCGAGAAGCGGTGGCTGCTCGCCGAAGACTGGTGGGGCGATCAGGTCGTCGTCCCGGAATCCAGCGAATTTCTAAGCTGGCTGATGACGCGAGGGTCCTGGATCGCCCTCCTCCATAGCATGGAGCGTCTGACGGACGATCCGTCCACACAAGGCGAAATCAACTTCTACAAGAACGTCGTGATGTCTAGGTTCGCCCCGGTCCTTCTACGTAAGTGGTTCGCCAACCCGAAGAACCAGGCCCTGGCAAACGGGATGCTATCTCTGTATGCAAAGCCTTGGGTACTCGCGCGCTGGATGCTGATCGCACTGGCGCTACAGATCCCGCTGACGTTCGCTTACCTGGTAACGCTGCTCCCCATCCCCTCGATTTCGAAATGGGTCACGAACGCGGTCCGGAAGCTCGCCAGCGTCCTGGGCGATAGCTTCGTGCTGGTGAAGCTCGAATCGCAACGCGGCGCGATCCTCAGCCACTTCGAGCAGAGTTTGCGGCACATGAATGAGAACTGCGAATACGTCGCCGTGATCGCGCATTCGCAGGGAACGGCCGTCGTCTGCGACGTGCTCCGCACAAAACCCGGCTTACGGCCGGACCTGCTGGTCACCTTCGGCTCCGGTGTCGCGAAACTGGACCAGCTCTATCTCGCCGAAGCAGGGCGGCGACTATCACTGACGCTCGCCGGATTCATTCCCGGCATCTGGCTTCTCTTCATCATCGGATTGCTCACATTCCCGCTGATGAATCATCTCGTCGCTTTTTCGATCCTTGCCGTTCTACTAATTCTGTGGAGCGGCCTGACCGCATTCGTTCTCTTCCACACATTGCAATCCCGGGGGGACCTGATCGACTACTACGAAAGCTCAGGAGCTTCACAGATGTTGGCGACCGTATGGCAGGACTACAACGCCACGCGCGATCCTGTTCCCTCCGCTCCGCTAGCGGAAACCTTCGGAGGCGGCCGCATCTGGTCGACGATGATCCAAAACCGGCGGTCCTTCCTTTTCGATCACACGTCCTACTTCAGCAACTTCGCGGAGTTCGTATTTCCGATTGCACAACTGCTGGCTGTGTTCGGGGACACTCCGCCCGCGACGGCCGATGTCACCACTGATGCAAAAGAGCTCGAGGTCCACCACAGACGCATGGTGCTTCTGCTTCCCTGGACGCTTTACCTCACCAATGCGGCAGCGATCCTGGAAGCCTACCTCTTCTGGCCGCGATTCGAAAGCTTCGGCGTGACGATTTGGGACAACTTGTCCTGGGACATGCTTCCATCCTGGCTCCATCCGATCGAATCTGGCATGACGCTGCTCGAACCCACCATGGAACGCATCCCCGCCACAGCCACGCAATGGAAGGGTGTTTTCGCGACGGCTCTACTGCTGCTCATTCTGTCGCTGTATCGAAAGATCTTCGGCCATATCTGGGGATGGTGGAATCTTCAGGCAATGGAAAGTTCCATCCAATACAAGAAACGGCTCAGGGGATGGCGCTCGATTGGTCAACTCGCCTGGCTCAGTTTCGTCGCCTTCGTTCCGCTCATCGTCGTATTCCTTGTGCTTCGGCTCACGCGTTAATGCGATCCGACGACGATTCTGTCGACATTCGCGCGCTCACGCCTGAATAACGGACTCTCCGGAAACTCCGTCGTGAGTTCCGCCATCAGCCGCTTTGCATCCGCTCCGCGCTTCTCGCGCAGGTAGGCAAGCGCGAGCAGGATCTTCGCATACGGCGCGAGATACACACCATCGCGAGCCGCCTCAGCCAGTTGATCCATGCCCTTCTGCTTGCTGCCCGCCAAGCCGCCGAACCACAGCACGGCGCGCTTGTAGGAGGGCAGGCACGCCAGGATGTAATTCGCGGCGCCCAGGGCCATGTACGCGTCCATCATCATGGGAGCCACGGCGATCAGCCGTTGCGCGTAACCGTCCGCTTCGTGAATTTTTTGCAGACTCTCGATCTGCTTTTTCTCGATCAGGCTCGCGTAATCCGCCTGCATTCCCGCGACGAGCGTCATTGCCAGCAAGGCGTTTGGATCGCGGGGATTGTGCCGTAACTGCGCCTCGGCCAGACTCCGCGCATGTTCGTTCGCCCACTCAAACGCCTTCGTGCGAGCGGGATCGGCCG
>CAZWTH010000256.1:0-4963 GCA_964636715.1 uncultured Solibacteraceae bacterium
CGGCTGAAACTCCGGATTCGGCGCGATATGCATATACGCCTCGTCCAGCATCAGAATCGTCCCAGGCGCCTTATTCGCCGCCAGCCATTCGATATCCGCCTTCGGCGTCGCCGTCCCCGTTGGGTTATTGGGGTTCGTTACATAGATAACGCCGGCATTCGGCGCGGCCGCCATCGCCCGCACATCGTGCGCGCATGTCTTCGTCAGCGGCACGCGCGTCACCGGCGCCCCGACCACCGCGGCCGCGCTCGCCGCCGCCTCATATCCCGGCTCGCCCATCACCAGCCCGCGCGAGGGAGAACAGAACGCCAGCACCGTCTGATGCAGCGGCGCGCTCGACCCCGGATAAATGCGGACATGATCCAGCGGCAGCCCCTCCTGCTCCGCCAGGATGCGCTGCACTTTATCGCCTTCGCTGAACAGATACCGTCCGCCCGAACCGGCAATCCCATGGAGCGCCTCCAGCGCCTCCTTGCAAGGCCCCATCGGATTCTCGTTCGCATTGATCATCACCGCGCCGGGCGGCGCGCTGATCTTCGAAGCCTGCGCCATCGCCAGCTCGGTCCCGAGCGGCGAAGCAACCCCGGCAGCCAGCAGACTGGCGACCCGTCCGAACGTTCGTCGCGAAACGCCGCGCGCGAGCAAACTCTCTTCCGCGATAGTGGTGAGCATATTGGGCTTACACTATCACAAAAATCGACCGTCAATCCCGGAGCGAGTAATTCACGTCAATCGTCGTCAAAACCTCAATCGGCTGCCCGTCCAGCGTACTCGGGCGAAAACGCCACTGACTGAGAGCGTCCATCACCGCCTGCGTCAATCCGGTATCGGGACTGCCGACCACCCGCGTTCCCATAAGCACACCCTCCTTCGAGATAATCGCTTCCACCCGGACCGTTCCCGCAACTCCGGCCCGCTGCAATTCCACCGGATACGAAGGCCTCGCCTGTTTAATGAGGTTCGCTGCCCCCACCTTTCCACCCGTAGCCGGAAGCGCCACGGGAACCGCTGGTGGCGCAGGCGCCGGAGGAGCCGCATTCGGAATCGTCGTCACGGGCCCGAGCGTTCCCACAAATGGAACCGGCGCATTCCGCGATCCGCTCACGGTCACCGCTTCCGCGATATCGCCAACCTGCAGCATCATCCTGCCGCTATTCCGGCTCTCGCCCATTGCTACCCGAATGCCGGTCTGCGTCAGTGTCTTAAATCCAGGAACCCGCACATTCACGCTGTACGTTCCCACCGGAAAACCGCCCAGCCGATACTCACCCGCATCGTCCGTGGACGTCGTGAGACCAGCGCCCGAATCCGTGTTCGTGAGGGTAATCGGCGCTCCGGCCACCGGCAGACCCGCCGGATCGAACACCGATCCACGAATCGACTGCCCCGGCGCCTCCGCCTGCGCCATCAAAACCGGCGCACCTGCCTTCTGCTGGATCACCGCCGGCTCTTTCTTCACAACCGCCGTCGCCGCTCGATATCCAACGGACGCACCCGCGCACATCATTCCGGCCATTCCACAAAACACCGCTAATCCCGCCATCCGCGTCTTTGAAATCCGTTGCACTTTTACGCCTCCCGCTATACGCCGGATTCTCTCCGGCAGAAATGTTCCCGGCATCGCCATCCCCACCACCTCCACGCGCGCGCCCGCTTCGCGCACCGCCCGCGCCAACCCCAGCAGAAAATCCGAATATTCGAGCGGATCGTGTCCATCCATCAGCACCGCGTCATCGCACGCCTCCTCCGCAAGCCCTGCCAGCCGCTTCTCCAGCCACCACGCCAGCGGATGAAACCAGAACACCGCCCGGTTCAGCAGCGCCAGCCACTGGACCAGAGGATCGCGCCAGCGCGCGTGCTCTTTTTCATGCGCCATAACAGCCTGTAGTTGCGCCGCGGGCCATTCCCGCCAGTCCGGAGGCAAAATGATGGAAGGCCGCAGCCACCCTACGGTCACGGGCGTCACCAGCCCCTTGCCGTCCAGCCGCCGCAGCCGATTGGTACGAATTGTACCCGTCAGCAGCCGCAAAAGCAGCGCCGCCATGCCGGTCAGCCACACCGCGATCAGTATCTTCTCCGCCGTCCAGAACGCAGGACGAACCGGGGCAACGATCGCGCCGCTGTCCGCGAATACCGCTATCTGCGTCGCCACAACCGCGCTCGATGGCGGCGTCAGCAAGCGGAGCACGGCCTTCGGACCCCAGGCGCTCCAGAACGGCAGCCCCAGCATTGCCACCATCACCCCGGTCCAGACGCCATGACGAACCCGGGCCGTTCGCACACCAAACACAAACAGCCCGACCGCCGCGCACAGAGCCATCAGCGTCGACCGCACGAGAAACTCGACCATCATGATCTCCCCTTCTTCGTCCTGCGCTCGCGCACAAATTCCTCCAGCCGGTCCATCTCACGAGCGCTGAGGACTTTCGCATCCACCATCCCGCTCACCAGCTCTTCCACGGACCCCCGGCAAAACCGGTCGATAATCTGCCGCACCGCATGCGCCGCCAGGCTCCGCGAATTCGCCGCCCGCCCCGCCGCAAAGTAGACGTAAGCCCGCCCCTGCTCCTCATGCCGCAGATACCCCTTCTGTTCCAGCCGCCGCAACAGCGTCCGCACCGAAGTCTCCTGAATATCCCGCCCCTTCGCCACCACCTGATGGACCGCCTCCACGCTCGCCGGCTGCCTGTCCCAAACCGCCTGCATCACCTCATTCTCCAGATCCGTCAGAGGCGGCTTCATGTGAGCTTCACGCTTCATGGTACATGTTGTACCACTCCTGCCGGACCATGTCAAGATCAAAAGGGGACAGAGCCTTTTCAGCCCCCCAAAAAACCGGCGCAGACCCTGTCACAAAACTAACCCCTCAAACGCTATTCCTCCGTGGACGCAAGCGCACTATCGGCAGCCGCAACGGAATCTCAGGTTCAACCGGATCTGGAATGCCTCTTCAGCGCGCACTACCGCGACATCGCGCGCTTCATCGCTTCCATCGTCCATGACCGCGCGCGGGCCGAGGAACTCGCCGTCGAAGTCTTTCTCCAGTGGACCGCGGGGAACCGCCATCCCAATCCCACAGCCTGGCTGTATCGCGCGGCAACCCACCTGGCCGTCGACGAAATTCGCAGGCGCGCCCGCCGCGAGCGATACGATCGCCTGCTGGGCCGCATCCTCCGGCGAATACCAACTCCGGAAGAAGTTCACCTGGCCAAAGAAGAACAGCAACGAGTTCGTGGCGTCCTGGCCTGCATGACCGTACGCCAATCCGAGTTGCTTCTCCTCAGAGCTCAGGGCTTCTCCTATGACGAACTCGCCTCCACTCTGGACTTGAACCCGCTCTCCGTCGGGAAATTGCTCAGCCGCGCCCAACACACTTTCAGAAAGGAGTACCTGAAGAAATATGGATCGCAATAGAGAACCGGATCTCGACCGCTGGGTCGCGGATCGCATGACCTCGCTGCTTCGTTCCGCCGACTGGGACCCCAACCTCGCCATCGCACTCGCCGCATTCCATCGTCGCCGCAATTCGGCCGGCCCTCGCCGCACCAGAATGGCGCTCGCGTCGGCTGGCGCACTCTTCCTTTCCGCCCTTCTGGCATTCCCTGCCCCACGATCGCTGGCGCGGCGCTGCGTCGGCGCCTGCCTTGCGCAGACCGGCGCCGTGCGCGAGTTCCTCGGGAACGGACTCCACCGGAACACCGCCACCCCGCCCAGCCCCATACAGATAAGCGAACGGCGGTTTGCGCCTGACTTCAGCTTTCCCGATGCGAACGGAAAACTCCTGCGTCTTTCCAGTTTCCGGGGACGCGTCGTGCTTCTGAATTTCGAGGCCCCCAAATCCGCGCCCTCGGCGACACAGATTCCATGGGCCAGAGAATTCCAGCAAAAATACAACTCCCCCGGATTGACTGTTCTGGCGGTCCCGATGGGTGAAGGTGGATGGAACTCGGCGAACTATGGCGGCGTGAACGCCATTCCCACGACGCTGCTGATTGACCGGGCGGGCCGCATCGCCGCTATCCATACCGGCCTGGTCGAAAAAACCACGTACGAGAAAGAATTGAGGATCTTACTTGCTGAACACTAAATCGAGCCATATCGCCGCCGTACTCGCCCTCGTCCTCCTCGGCGGAGCCCTCTATGGAATCGGACAAACCGCCAAACCTTCCGGAATTCGCGCCGCCATCCAGCCCGCAAACGATCGCCCATCCGCAGCGGTCTTTCACCTGGACGACGCCTCCAGCCACCACATCACGCTCTCGCAATATCGAGGCAAAGTCGTTCTCCTCGATTTTTGGGCAACAACCTGCGGCGGCTGCGTTACCGAGATCCCCTGGTTTATCGACCTCGAACGTGAATACAGCAACAAAGGCCTGAACGTTCTCGGCGTTTCTATGGACGTCATCTATGAGGATTTGAAGAATGCCCAGGAAGGCTGGAGCAGAGTGAAGCCCTTCGTCCAGACGCACGGCGTGAACTATCCAATCGTGATGGGCGACGATGCAGTCCTGAAATCCTGGAACATCGACGCCTTCCCCACAACATTCCTGATCGACAAAGCCGGGCGCGTCGCGGCTCAATACGTCGGCGTTGTCGACAAGGCCAATGTGGAGGCGAACATCAGGATGTTGCTGAAAGAGAGTTGATCACCGGCCGCTCCGAGGGCAGCTTCTCCAGATACTCGGCGAACCGGTGATCTTCGAGCGCGGCGCCAAGCCGTCCGCATATGTTTCGCAGCAGGATAGCGCCGCGCTCGTTTGAAAAATCGAGCAGCCCTCCAGCGGGAATCATGACGGTCAGCAGCGAACCGAGCCCGGCCCGGAAATCCCGCGCCAGATTTTGCGGCGAATAACCCTGAACGCCATTCGCCACCAGAGTCTCGTGATAGAGATGCAGCAACGGCCCTTCCAGGTCGCGCCGCGGTTGCGTATCCATGGAACCGGCCAGAAGGTAAGCCAGATCC
>CAZWTH010000257.1:0-9500 GCA_964636715.1 uncultured Solibacteraceae bacterium
CGGAATTCTGCTCAACCGTTGCGCGATTCTCCGCTCGTTGGCTACCAGCGGAATATCCCCACGGGCCAGCAACCCCCGGACTTCGCTGGCGAAGCGGAACTCGCTCCCGCGATGCCAGTAGTGGAGATGCCGGCGTCCTCCCGCATCGCGCGCCAGCACGAAGCGCCGATTCCCGGCGTCCCAGAGCGCCAAAGCGAAATCTCCCTGCAGATAGCGCGGGAACCCGGAGCCCCACCGGCGATAAGCCTGGAGAATATCGGACAGCGCGGAATTGCCCGATGTTCCGACTCTTGCGGAGAGTTCGCGCCGCCTGATCAGCCGTCCATCGAAGAAGAGAACGAGTCCGTCCCCGGAGCAGCAGACAACCTCATCGCTGCCGGCAATCGCAACGCAGTCATCCTGCCAGGAGGAATCGTTTGTACTCTCCGCGCAACAGCGCCGGCAGTTGCGCGCGTCCCGCAGGAAAGCCGCATTCGCGGGCCATGCTCCACTGATGGGCATTCGCTTTGGCCTGGATATCGCGCGAATTAGCTGTCGGACACATAGTGTGTATAGTCATAGGTAGTGCCCGGACGGAAGTTGGCCAGAGTGCGCGACACTCGCAGCTCTTTCAGCGCAGGGGTATGCCACGGCCGTCGTGTATTCCCATCGCCGCCGGCAGCCGGAATATCTGGAGGTAATTCTTTAGCAATACCGTTATTATTCATCATTACCGCCTAATGGACAAAGAATAAGCGGAATAATATGAAAGCCGCAAGCGCATTTTTCGGAACCGTGTACGCTTCATAACTACCACCATGGCATATTTACTATGGTTGTATGTTCTGGCCCGGGGAGATATAGCTTCGACTGCGAGGGGCATGGACGAAGCGAAAGCTGTCCGCGCCGGGGCTTCCGCCGTCGAACTCCGCCTCCACCCGCTCTCGCCCCCGCACACCCTGCTTTCACCCCAACTTCGGGCGGTTTCACATCCGTCGTAGCAATTTCGTAAGTTCCTGCAAACAAATGTCAGCGAGCCACGTCGATCAAGTAGAATCGATGCATGGTTTCGGATGTCAGCATTAGCCCCGCGGTAGCCAAACTGAACCTCGTCCGTTCGGAAATCGGCAAGATCATCGTGGGACAGGAAAGCGTCGTCGATGGCGTTCTTATCTGCCTCGTCGCGGGCGGCCACGTGCTTCTCGAAGGTGTTCCCGGCCTCGGCAAAACCACGCTGCTGCGAACCCTCGGGCGCACGCTCGGCCTGCGCTACTCGCGCATCCAGTTCACGCCTGATCTGATGCCCGCCGATATTGTGGGCAGCATGATCATGGAAACCGACGATCGCGGCCACAAGATGCTGCGCTTCCAGGCGGGCCCCATTTTCTCGAACCTCGTGCTCGCCGACGAAATCAATCGCGCCACCCCCAAGACGCAATCCGCGCTGCTCGAAGCCATGCAGGAGCGCACCGTCACGGCCGGCACCACCACCCACGAACTCGAAGCGCCCTTCCTTGTGATGGCGACCCAGAATCCCATCGAAATGGAAGGCACGTATCCGCTGCCGGAAGCCCAGCTCGATCGCTTCCTCATGAAGATCGTCGTCACCTACCCGACGCACAGCGAACTCGCGCGCATCGTCGAACGCACCATCGCCCGCGAAGAAGCCACCGTTCAGGCCGTGCTCGATCGCGCCGACGTTCTCGATATCCGTTCCGTTTGTCACGACATCCTTATTGCGCCTCATGTGCAGGATTACGCCGTGCAACTCGTCATGGCGACCCAGCCCGATCAGAAGGAAGCCCACGAAGAAGCGCGCAAATATATCCGCTACGGCAGTTCGCCGCGCGGCGCGCAGTCGCTTGTGGAATGCGGCCGCGTGCTCGCGCTGATGCGCGGACGCCTGCATCTGAGCGTCGACGATATCAAGGAAGTCGCGCCCTCCGTCCTGCGCCACCGCATCATTCTGAATTTCGATGCGCACGCCGACGGCAAAACGCCCGACAGCATTCTTTCCAGCATCATCGCGGGTATCCGCGTCTCCGCGGCTGCATAGAGATTTTTGTGGCGAACGCACCACTACTCGATCGCAAATTCCTCGAACGGCTGGAGCGGCTCACCATTCACTGGCAGAAGTCCTTCCCCGGTCTCGTCGGTGGACACAACCGTTCCCGCCTCCCCGGCGGCGGCCAGGAATTTCTCGATCACCGGCATTTCCACCAGGGCGACGATCTCCGCGCCGTCAACTGGCGCGCCTACATGCGGCTCGACAAAATGTTCCTGAAGCTCTTCCAGGTCGAGCCCCGCGTGCCTGTCCGGATGTTGCTCGATATTTCGGAATCCATGTCCGCGGGCAACGCCGCCAAGTTCGATTACGCGCGTAAACTCGCCGGCGCGCTCTGCTATGTCGGCCTCGTGCGGCTCGATACGATCGAAGTCCTGCCGTTCTCCGAAAAGTTGCGGGAAGGGAAGACCGTCGGCGGCGGACGTCATCGTTTCACGCCGCTCGCCCGCTTTCTCGAAGAACTCCAGCCGAGCGGGTCAACCGGTTTCCTGAAAATCGTGCGCGAATATCTGAACGATTTTCCGCAGCGTGGCCTGGTCATTGTCATCTCCGATTTTCTCGACGACGGCGGTTGCGAAAAAGCCCTCCAGTATCTCGCCGACTACGGCAACGAGCTCATGCTCATCCAGATCTGGGCCGACGAGGACCGGACTCCCCCCTGGAACGGCGAATGCGATTTCGTCGAAGCGGAAAGCGGCGCGAAGCTGCATATTCATGTCGACGCCGAAGCGCGCGCCCGCTACACCGAAGAGTTCGATAAGTTCGCCGCCTCCATCCGATCGGTCGCGATGCGGAATTCCGGCCGTTACGCCGCCATTCCCACTTCGCTGCCGCTCGACGAAGCGATTTTCGGAAAACTGATGCAGGCCCGCAGCGTCGCGTAATTAACGATGTTCCTCAACCTCAGCATCGGCGAATTTCTGGCGATCTTCGGCGTTATCGCCGCGGTCACCACAGCGCTCTATCTGCTCGATCGCACGCGCCGCAAACAGGTTGTCGCCACGCTGCGCTTCTGGGTCACGCCCGGCCTGCCGAGTCCCGTCACGCGCCGGCGTAAGATCCAGCAGCCCATCTCTCTCCTGATGCAGCTCGCCGGCATGTTGCTGCTGTTGCTCGCCATCGCCGAACTGCACTGGGGCGGCTCCCTGCGCGCCCGCCGCGATCACGTCCTCATTATGGATTCGAGCGCGTGGATGCGCGCCGGCGCTCCCGGCCGCCCGAACGCCACTCTGATGGATCTCGCGCGCGCCAACGCTATCTCATGGCTGCGCGCCGTGCCGGATTCCGACCGCGTGCTTCTGCTCCGCGCGGACGCGCTGGCGACGCCCGCCACCGCATGGGAAACCGATCACGTGAAAGTCGCGCGCGCCATTCTCGAAACGCGCGCCGGCGCTACCGGGATCAACCTCAATCAAAGCCTGCAATTCGCGCGCGAGTTGCAGAAGCAGTCCGGTTCGCAGGGCGGGGAAATCGTCTACGATGGCCCCGGCCGCATTACCGCGGCCGATGCGGATAACGGCATCCCGAACGTTCCCATCCTCCGCATTCTGGACGTGACGGATCCATCGGAGAACGTCGGCATCCGCAGCGTCGGGGCGCGCCGCTCGAATTCCGCGCACGATTCCTGGGATCTTCTCGTTCGCCTCCGCAACTACGGCAAGTCGCCGCGGACGGTCAACCTCACTCTCAACCTGGCTCACGCACCGATGGGCGCGCATTCGGTGACCGTTCCCGCGCAAAGCGAGCAGGCCACCACATTCGAGTTGCACACCAAAGGCGCGGGCATCGCCGAAGTTCGCCTCTACCCGCTCGATCCGTTCGGCGCCGATAACTACGCCGCCATCGAACTCCCCGCGCAGCGCAGCCTGCGCGTGATCGTTTATTCCGACTCGCCCGACGCGTGGAGGCCGGCGCTCGAAGCCGATCCGCGCGTGACGCCCGAGTTTCGCAAACCCTCCGAATTCACCTCCGCCAACCCTGGTCTCGTGATCATTGACCGTTTCCACCCGGCGCAAACTCCCACCGGCAATACGCTCTGGATCGATCCACCCGATCGTTCGCCTATCCCCATTCGTGAACACGTTCTCGCGCCGGAAAATCTGCGATGGGCGCCAGATGAACCGCTCGCCGCCGGGCTCCGCGAGCATGATCTCGAAGTTCCCTCCACAGCGGTTCTCGAAACCGGCGCCAACGATATTCGCGTCGCGGAAATCGACCGGGGCCCCATCATCGCCGCGCGCTCCAGCGCCGACGGAAAAACCAAAACCATTGTCATGGGCTTCAATCCGTTCGCCGGTTCTCTGCGGTATGAGCTCGCTGCTCCACTGCTGCTCGCCAACGAACTCCGCTGGTTCGCGCCCGACGTTTTCCGCGATGTGGACGTGGTCGCCCAGAGCGCCGGCAGCGTCACCGATACAGTTGCCGCGCCCAACACTCCGGTCGAAGTGGTCACCGAATCGGGCGCGAATCTGCCCTTCAACATTCGCAACGGCAAGATCCAGTTTTTCAGCGGCGCAGCCCAGCGCGTCAATGTGATCGCTGGGAATACGGAGCGCGCATACTCGCTCACGCTTCCCGAAATGTGGGATGAGAAGTGGACGCCGCCCGCCGGAGCCCGCCACGGCATTCCTGCCTGGAATGACTCCATCCGCCGCAGCACAGACCTGTGGCCCTGGCTCGCTGTTCTCGGCGCCGCGCTGCTTTTGGCCGAATATCTGTTCTACGGACGTGAAACCTCAGCCCTGCTGCGCGTCGTCCGCGCTCACATGGAAAGGGAGAGAGCAGCATGAATTTCGAACACCCCTGGCTCCTCCTTCTCTCGCTCGCGCCCATCGCCTGGTGCGCGTATGAATGGCGCAATCACAGCCGCCATCTCGCGCTGATCACAAAGGCCGCAACCTTGCTGCTGATTGCGCTGGCGCTTGCCGGTCCTGTCCTTTCCTGGAACGAACGGAAAATCGCGCTCGCTGTTGTGGCGGATACTTCCGCCAGTGTCTCTCCGCAGGATCTCGCGCATGAGCAGAACATCCTGAAACAGGTCGACTCCGCCAAAGGCTCGAACGAGCTCGAAGTCATCCCGTTCGCCCGCACGCCGCGCGCGCTGACCGATGCCGAATCCGGCTACAAGCTCGGCATCACCGCGGGCGCGGCAGGGAAGGGAACCAACCTCGAAGCGCCGGTTCGCAACGCTCTGGCTTCCTTGCCCGCGGACATGCTGCACCGCATCCTGCTCATCAGCGACGGCAATGAAAACGAAGGCGCGCTTACCCGCGCCGCGTGGCAGGCGAAGCAACTCGGCGTTCCCATTGACACCATCGCGCTCGCGGGACGCAACCGTCCGCAGGTGCTCGTCGAAGCGGTGGGCCTGCCGCCCGTCGTCTTCACCGGTGAACAATTCCCGGCGGATCTGACCGTCTACTCCCCGCAGGCTGCCTCCGCCACCGTCGATCTCCAGGCCGAAAACAAATCGATCGGCAGTCACGCGGTGAATCTCGCCGCGGGTGAAAATCACATCCGCGTCCGCGCCAGCCTGAACGCCGCGGGCGCAATCGATCTCAGCGGCGCCGTCCGCGCGCAGAACCTGGGCGAATCCCATTTTGAAAGCGCCGTCTCCGTCCGCCGCCCGAAAGTCCTCTGGATCTCGCAGGACATCGCCGGCTCCGAAAAACATATCGCCGATCTCCTCGCCGCCAACAAGTTTGACTTCTCGCCGGCCCACGCCCTGCCGGATTCGCTCGACGATGCCCAGCTTGTGGTCTTCAACAACATCAATTTCGAAGCCATGAAGATGGACGACAAGCAGCACCTCGAAAAATTCGTACAGGGCGGAGGCGGCGCGCTTTGGATCGCGGGCGAGAACAACATGTACGTCGACAGGAAGGGTCAGCCCGAAGATCCTCTCGAACGCACGTTCCCCGCGAAGCTGGCTCCCCCGCGAGAGCCGGAAGACACGGCGGTGATCCTCGTGATGGATAAATCGGCGTCCATGGAGGGCAAAAAAATCGAGCTATCGCGCGCCGCGGCCGCAGGCGTGGTCGATAATCTCCGCCCCGAAGATCAGGTCGGCATCCTGATCTTCGATAACTCCTATCAGTGGACAGTGCCCATCAGCCCTGCCTCGGATAAGGCCCGCCTGAAGCGCCTCATCGCAGGCATCACGCCGGACGGCGGCACCCAAATTCCGGCGGCCCTAGCCGAAGCCTACCGCAGAATGCTCCCGCTGGTGAACACCAAATACCGCCACATCGTGCTGCTCACGGACGGCATCTCCGAAGAAGGCGACGCCATGCGCATGGCGAAGGATGCGCTCGATCACAAGATCACGATCTCCACCATCGGCCTCGGCCAGGACGTCAACAAACCGTTCCTCGAAAAGATCGCCACCGCCGCGGGCGGCAAGTCATACTTCCTCAGCGATCCCAGCGGTCTTGAACAGATCCTGCTGCATGACGTCAAGGAACACACCGGCAACGTCGCGATTGAGAAATCCATCCAGGTTACCGTCAAGCATCCCTCCGACCTGCTCGACAAGATCGATACTTCGAACATTCCCAATCTCCAGGGCTACGTCCGCTTCGACCCAAAGCCCACCGCCGACGAAGTTCTCGAAGTCGACGGCAAAGATCCGCTGCTCATCCACTGGCAGTACGGCCTCGGCCGTTCAACGGTCTTCGCGTCCGACGCCAAAAGCCGCTGGTCCGCCAACTGGATCAAATGGGCGGGCTTCGACACTCTCTGGACGAACATCTTCCGCGACCTGCTCCCGCGCGGCTCCGAAAGTGAAGCCAACGCCAGCTTCGACTCCGCCGATCAGGATCTGACCGTCGATTACCATCTCTCGAACCGAGCCGCCGCGCCGGACACCCCGCCCGAGATCTACGCCATTGGCCCCGGCGACTTCCACAAGCCCGTACAACTCAGCCGGGTCTCGACGCTCGACTACCGCGCCCGCGTGCACATCGGCAATGTGCAGGGCCTCTTCCGTATCCGCCCGCTCGCCGAAAGCCGGGTCTTCCCCGAAGTCGGCCTCTACCGGCCCGAAGAGGAACTCACCGAATACGGCAACAACCCGAACCTCCTGAAATCGGTTTCCGCCGCCACCGGAGGCCGCTTCAACCCGAACCCCGACGCCGCCTTCGAAAACAATGGCGATTCCATCAAGTCGACAGCCAGACTCTGGCCGTTGCTTCTCACCCTGGCAATCCTCCTGAACCTGGCCGAACTCATCATGCGCAAATGGAGAGGGATCGTCGCCACCGTCACTCAGCCCGCAAACTGAGTTCTTGTCCGAGCTTCTGTTCATCTGCGCGCGCGCAAGTCCGCCCTTCGAGCCGGATTGAGACTTGCAAGTGACTTGCAGAAAATCTCTCCGCCTTTGCCCGATATAGCGTAAAATCACTCCGGCCACGCTTTCATATATTTGCAACTCATTTGCAAATAGCTCTTGACGCGACGCCCGCCGGTTTTTTACCATTGGACGAGTGAAAAGACGGACGATTGTTTTCGGTGGCGCTCTTGCGCTGACTCTGCCCCGGCCGGGCCGCTCCACCATCAACGCGCCGGCTATCATCCACGCGTTCCATTACGAAAACGTACTCGGCACATCGCTCGAGCTCCGCGTGTGCGCAATATCCAGGGATCAGGCCCGCGCTGCGTCGGATGCCGCGCTTGCTGAGATTGGGCGGCAGTCAAAAATTCTCAGTACCTGGGATCCCCTCAGCGAAGTGAACCGCTGGCAGCGGACGAACGGCCAGGCGATTCCGGTATCGTCCGATCTGTTCCGCGTGCTCGCTCTCTACGATCGATGGCGCGAGCGTACCCATGGCGCGATCAACCCCTCCGCCCAGGCCATCGTCGAACTCTGGCAACAGGCGGCGCGCGAAGACCGGCTTCCTTCAGACAAGGAACTCGCGGCGGCTGTCGGGAAAGCCCGCGCATCGCAGTGGAAGCTCGACCCGATCGGCCGCACCGCGACGCGCACCGGTGAAACGCCGCTCGTCTTCGCCGCCATGGCGAAGAGCTATATCATCGATCGCGCCGCAGAGGCTGCCATGCGCGCGGGCGTGTCCGCGGCGGTGGTGAACATCGGCGGCGATATCGCGGTACGCGGCGATCGCGCCGAAGCAATTGACATCGCCGACCCGCACTCGCCGGCGGAGAACTCCACCCCGATCGCGCGCGTTATGGTTCGCAACCAGGCCGTCTCCACCAGCGGCGATTACCGCCGCGGGGTCGCCATCGCCGGACGCCGCTATTCGCATATTGTCGATCCGCGCACCGGCGCTCCCGCGCAGGATGTCGTCAGTTCCACCGTAATCGCCTCGAATCCCGCCGACGCCGGCGCTCTCGCCACAGCCTTCTCTGTTCTGAAGCCCGCGGAAAGCGCGAAACTTGCGGCGTCGATGCCCGGCGTCGCTTACCTGCTGGTGAAGAAGAACGGCGAACAAGTGAAGAACGGGAACTGGCGCGCGTATGAAGTGGCCGCGGTGACGAAGCCCGCTGTTTCACGCGCCGCGTTTGCGCCCGCGGCCACCGGCGGCCTGTGGGATCCGTCGATGGAACTCACCATTGATTTCGAAATCGCCCACCTGACCGGTATGGTGCGCCGCCCCTTCATCGCGGCCTGGATTGAAGACGCCGACCGCTTCCAGGTGAGGACCATTGCGCTCTGGTATCACGAAGACCGCTTTCTCACAGAGATGAAATCCTGGTACCGGTCAGACCGCATGCGCGCCATGGCGGAGGGCAAAGAGATTTTCCGGACCGTCGGCGCCGCTACGCGCGCTCCCGGCAAGTATTCGCTCCAATGGGATGGTAAGGACAACGCAGGCAACACGGTCAAGGCCGGGAAGTACACCGTTTATCTGGAAGTCTGCCGCGAACACGGCACGCACCAGATGGTGAAGAAGGAATTCGATTTCAATGGGAAGCCGGACAGGATTTCATTCCCCGGCAATATCGAATTGGCGAGCGCGTCATTTGACTATCACAAGCTCGGCGGGAAGTAAGTCCGCGCCCCGGCACGTACCGGTGTGGAAGCGAAAGACCGCCCACTGGTCGCGCTGGCTGCATACATATCTCTCGATGGTGAGTTTCACCATCCTGCTGTTCTTCGCCCTCACCGGCATCACGCTGAATCACCAGACTGCGCTGACGGGACAGGGAAAAACGAAGCGCTTTGCCGGCTCATTCGACGCGGCATGGATGCGCTCACCGGATGCCCACAAGAACGACCTGATCGCGGCAATTCGCTCGCGCCATCATATTCGCGCCGCGCTGAGCGATTTTCGCGTCGATGACGATCAGGTCCAGATTTCCTTCAAAGGCCCCGGCTATGCGGCCGATGGTTTCGCCGACCGCGCCACAGGCAAATACGAGCTGATGGAAAACCGCCTCGGCTTCATCGCCGTCATCAATGACCTGCATAAAGGCCGCGATACCGGCAAAGCCTGGTCCG
>CAZWTH010000258.1:0-3070 GCA_964636715.1 uncultured Solibacteraceae bacterium
GAACTATATTTTATGTGAGCATGCTCATTTAAATGAGCGGCTCATATTTTGAGAGTCACAACCCAAACCCGGTTAGCCACGCGAGAACGGATTCTGTCGGTAACGGCCGATCTGCTGCTCGCGCAGGGTTGGGAAAACGTCACCACGCGGGATATCACGGCCGCCGCCGGCATCGCGAACGGAACTTTGTTTAACTACTTCTCTTCGAAGGAAGCGATCGCCGCCGCCATCATTAGCGAAGCCCTCGAAACCGCCGGACAGGATTTCGTCCAGCGCCGCGCTGGCGATGAATCTCTCGATGAAGATCTTTTTGCATTCGAGTGGGCGGCTCTGAAGCGCCTTCGCAAATACAGAAAATTTCTGGCGCCGGCCGTAGCGGCGATCTTCAGTCCGCTCGCGCAGCCCGCGCGGGAAGATCCCGGTGCGGGAATTCGCGCACGCCATCTCAGTACGGTTGAGAAGGTACTCGCAACCCATGGAGTCCCGCGGCCATTGCCTGCCGTGCTGCTGCAGCTTTACTGGACCCTGCATATCGGCGCCTTCGCTTTCTGGGCGAATGACTCATCGCCGCATCAGGAAGATACTCTCGCCCTTCTCGACCGTTCTCTCAAATTATTCGCCGCCTCGCTCTCCGGCCCACAAGGAGTGGAACATGAACGTTCCTCTGAATGAACTGATCGCCGCGCTTCCGAACGAGGATATCGGCGAGCGTGTCTTCGCCAGCGAGGAGATGGAGCGCATCTTTGAAGATCTCGCAATGCGTCCCGCTCCGACCGGCTCGCTCCAGCGCCTCTGGAACGTGAGCGAGCTTTCGGTTCAGGTGGCGCTGGCGTATGGTCTTTCCCGCGTTCGAGGATGGTTTGTGACGGCAGACAACGAAGAACAGCGCAAGCTGGAAACGAATCTGCGAATCGCTCTGAAGATCGTTCACCGGCTGAGTTATATGCGCGGCGCCCTTATGAAGGCGGGCCAGGCGGTCCCATGCTTTCCTGGAATTCTTCCCTCGGAAATTCTCAGCACTCTCGAAGGTCTTCGCTTCGACGCGCCGCCCATGCACTACACGCTGATTCGGGAAGTTCTGATTAATGAACTCGGCAGCGACCCGGAAGACTTGTTCCAGAGTTTCGAAAGACAAGCGTTCGCCGCCGCGTCCATCGGACAGGTGCATCGCGCCACGCTGAAATCCGGCGAGCGCGTCGCCGTCAAAATCCAGTACCCCGGGATCGCGCGAACCATCGACGCGGATATCCGCAATCTCGTCGCCCTCATGCTGCCTCTCCGCCTTGGCAGAAATTGGGAAGGACTGCGCGCCGCCCTTCAGGAAATTCATCGCGTACTGAAACTCGAAGCGGACTATCGCGCCGAAGCAGAATCCCTGCGGAAAGCGCGGGCGCTGTTTCAGGCTTGCGATGGGATCGTTGTCCCGCGCGTGTTCGAACAATATTCCGGCGAGCGCGTTCTGACCATGGAATATCTGCGGGGCCGGCATCTGCCCGATTACCTCGCGATGCAGCCGTCACAGGAATCGCGCGATGAATGCGGCGCCCGGATTTGTTTCTCCTGGTACCGAATGCACGCCGCGGGGTTGAATTACGGCGATCCGCATTCCGGTAACTACCTTTTCCTGGAGGATGGAAGACTCGGTCTGCTCGATTTTGGCTGTGTTGTCGAAGATCCCGCTCAGGCGGAGCGCTCTTCTGTCTATCATTCCGTCTATTCGTCGGATCGCAGCGCGCCCGATCTGCGCAGCGCCTTCGTCCAGCTCGGTCTGAACCCTGAAGATCTCAACGACGAGTCTTATTTTGCTGTCATAGACGAGTCCGTCCGCTGGATTCGCGAGCCGTTTGAGAAGAACGGCCCGTTTGACTATGGTGATCCCGCGTATCTGCAACGCCGTACCGAGTGGTTCTCTCGCGCCGCAGGTCATGGCCACTGCTTTGCCGATGACGCGTCCATTATCTATTTCTGCCGCGCCACTTTTAGCCTGGCCGCGTTACTCTATCAGCTCCGGGCTCGGGTCAATATGAAATCTCTGCCGATGGATCAATGGTGGAGAGAAAGGTCTCGCCCATGAAACTCCTCCTCGTTTTCCTCCTCGCCGCGCCCGCCTTCGCGCAGGTTACCTTCGAAGCAGCCACGATCGATCCGATCGAGATGACTCTCGCCCAGGCGCTCGGCGGACGATCCGGGGTGACGATCGATGACTCGTTCGCGACATTCCGCGGCCAGTCCCACATCCAGTTGATCCAGCGCGCCTATGGCGTAATGGCGGACCAGATTCTGCAACTTCCCGATTCCGCCCGTGGCGCGAACTTCGATATTCGCGCCAAAATCCCGGCCGGCGTCTCGAAGGATAAGGTTCCTGAAATGTTGCAGGCGCTGCTCGCCGAGCGATTCAAACTGGCGGTACATCGCCAGGAAGAGCAGCGAAAGCTGTACGAACTGACCGTCACGCCCGGCGGGACGAAGAAGATGCAGAAGGTGGAGGGCGCCGGTCCCGGCAGGTGCCCCCTCCAGTCCGGTCATCGCTTGTGCCAGGCGATGACGATGGCGGAACTGGCCACTATGATGACGAACCTTCGAACGCTGGCTATGGCCGCTGCGAAAGCTCCCGCCGCGGCGGCCGCAGGTCTTGCGGAAATGGCGGCCAATGCTCCCGTCGACTTTCTGGTGGATCGCCCCGTCGTCGATAACACTGGACTGGACGGCCGCTATGTATTTCCGTTTGACTACGGTCCTGTCCCCGGGTCGCCCGATACCCCGCCGATTCGCATCGTGGATTCGCTCGCCGCGCTCGGACTGAAACTCATGCCGGTGACCCGCCCCGTCCAGACCGTGGTGGTTGATCACATCGAACGAATGCCGACGGCGAACTGATCCACTACGCCCGTCTCGCGAGGTTGTGTGCCTCAATGACCGCGCGCGAGACAATCTCGCCTGTGGGATCGGTCAGCGGATTGACGGGCGCGAAGAGGATGGTGTCTTCCCGCCGTGAAAGCACGTTGATCGTCGAGAGCAATCGCATCATGGAGATCGCGGCGGCAACGCTCGGACACGTGATTCCGACCCA
>CAZWTH010000259.1:0-14900 GCA_964636715.1 uncultured Solibacteraceae bacterium
GAGCTCACGTCGTATCCCGTCCGCTGATTGCCGCCCCACCCCTGCGGGTTGTCCGTCTTGTCGTAGAGGTAAAACATGCTCCAGGACTGGTTGGCGTTCACGTAAAACAATCCGGTCTGCGGACTGAACGAGGGCGGAAACCAGTTCGTTCCTCCGCCTGCGTCCGGCGTCACCAGCGTTCCGGCAAGCGATGGATTCTTTTCCGGATTGGGAATCGGCTGGCCCTGATCGTTGAAGCCCTTCGTCCAGTTGGTATGGATGAAGCCCTTCGACACGATGGCCTTCCCCGTCTCGCGGTCGAGCACGAAGAAGTTCCCGTTGCGCGCGGCCTGCGCCACGAGCTTGCGCGGCTTGCCGTCGATCGGCGCGTCGAACAGGACCGCGGCCTCGGTGCCATCCCAATCGTGCGTATCGTGCGGAGAATTCTGGAAATACCAGGCCATCTTCCCGGTATCGGCGTGCAGCGCGACGATGGAGCAGGTATAGAGGTTGTCGCCCGGCCGGTTCGCATAGGCGATGACGGGCTGCGGATTGCCGGTGGTGACGTAGATCAGTTTCGTTTCCGGATCGTACGTGATGGGCTGCCAGGTCATGCCGCCGCCGTGAGACGCCATATCGGCGTTGGGCCAGGAATCCATGCCCGGATCGCCCTTCTTCTGCGGCACGGTGTAGAAGCGCCACTGCAACTCGCCGGTTTCGGGATCGTGGGATTCGAGGTAGCCGCCGACATCCGAATCATCGCCGCTGATGCCTGCGATGACGTGGTTTCCCACGACCGTGGGCGCGACGGAGGCGAAATAAAACTCATCGAGATCGCAGATCGTCTTCGACCACTTGAGCTGCCCGTCTGTCTTATCGATCGAGAGCAGATGGCAATCGCCGGTCTCCATATAAACAAAGTTGCCGAACATGGCGAGGCCTTTGTTGCCGTTGTGACGGCCGCCGCTCGAAGCCCAGACGTAGTGCCACAACTCGCGGCCGGTGCGAGCGTCGACCGCCCAGGCATTGTCTTCGGTGCTGAGGTAAATCGTGCCGTCTTCCATGAGCGGCGTGCTGCGAATGGCGCTGCTCGTGCCGCCACTGGCGTTGAGTTTCCACGTCCAGGCGAGGCTGAGCGATTTCACGTTTTTATCGTTGATCTTCGCCGCGGGACTGAAGCGCCGCCCGGAAAAGTCGCCGTTGTAGGTGGGCCACGAATCGGTGGGCATCGGCGGCTGCGCGAATGCGCTTGCCGCGAACGCGAAGGCGAAGGCGGCAATGAGGAGGGCGTGTCGTGTCATTACGGTTTTTATTGTATGCCCGGCGGCGGGAAGAGAATGTCCGCGATCCACGGTTACCGAGCCGCGCGATTCACGATTGGCGGCAGACTGACAGTCCCACAATCACTCATTCATTGGTTCGACATTCCGGTATAATCCACGAAGGATCTGCCCACTTCCTGGATGGAGGGGATACGGCGCATCTCGCGGCTCGATATGTCAAAAACCATGCTCTCCATCAAACTTCTCTTCGCGATCGCAGTCGCCGCGTTTCTTGTTTCACCCGCGTGGAGCCAGGCCAGTCCCCCGATTACAGTCTTAGGTCAGACCGCAGATGTAGTAGTCATTGCAAAATTGCAGGCAATACAGGAACCCGGCGGCGCGGCTACTCCAGATGTGACGGTACAACTCAATATTGTCGAGTACCTGAAAGGACAAACACAATCGCTTGAGATCGTCGCCAGTATTGCCGCAAGTGGAAAAAGAGCGCTGGGACCGATGACGATGCCTCCCTCCGCGGTGGGCACAACGGGAGTTTGGTTCCTTAAGGCCGCCGATGGTAAATACCAGATCCTGCCACGCAATAGACTCTCCTATCATTCCGGAGACATCTATCTTCCGCTAACCGATATATCGCCTCCCGCTGGGGCGCGAACACTGGACGATCGCCTGGTCGGCTATCTCGTCCGGTGGTATCAGTCACTACTCACGCCGAGCGTGAATGACAACTCCGCCTTCCTATCCACCTTCGAGCCCAGAGGATCACAAGGACGGCCGGCGCAGGAGGTGGCCGATGACGTAGCGCCACTCTTACAATCTTCCAGCAGTTCCCAGCGGATGACGGGCCTGATCGCCGCGCTTCGGGTTGGCTCCCTTCCTGCAATGCAAGTCTTCATGGCCAATATGGAAGCGATGAGTTCCACGCCGAGGTTCTTCGACGTCATCATGGCGATCGGATTCTACCCGAAAGATGCGTCATGGATACCCGTACTCAAGCAACTTGCCGAACTCCACACGACGGTTGCAGGCGTGGATGGCGCTGCCGTGGCGGCGCTCGCGAAGATTGGCACGAAAGCAGTATTGCCGGTTATGGTCGAGTTTCTCGATAGCAAGGATGCCGCCGCTCAGTTGGCGGCCGCGTCATGGCTCGGGAGATATGCGCTGCTCGCAAATGCCGGGGGAGAAGTTATAGACAATGGACCTGTTGGCCCCTTCTGGACGGCGCAGTCAAATGAATTTATGCCTGGGGCGAAACCATCGCTGCCTGTAGATCAGTACACATCGTTCTGGAAATCGTGGTGGGCGCAAAACAGTGTCAAGCTGGGCTTTTCACAATAAGCTCGGGACGCGCCAATCTTATCGGCTTTCTCTCTGTTACAGACATTGTGGAGCGGAGAAAGCGAGTAATATTGCAGTAGTCACAAATGCGCACTATTTCGTGTTTCTTTATTCTTTTCGTTCCTCTCGCGGCGCAGACAATCGATATTACGCCGTCGAAGGCTTTGGTCGATGAGACCGTGACGATCCGGGTCAGCGGCTGTCAACCCGGGGAACACCTGACGCTCCAGGCCGAGTTGACCGATGGAGCCGGCCGCCGTTGGGTCTCCCAATCCGAATTCGCCGCCGACGCGCAGGGCGGTGTCGACGTTTCGAAGCAGGCGCCAATTGGTGGTTCTTATAAGGACGTCTCCGCCATGGGACCGGTGTGGTCGATGAAGCCTGTGGGTTCGAAGGAAGGCCGGTATCAGCCTCCGTCCAATTTCGGCGCCCAGTCCATCGAGTTTCACCTGATGCGCGGCGGCGCAATTGTTTCAACAGCGCACCTGGAGCAAACAGCAATTTCGGACGGTATCTCCCGCCTCACCGTGCATGAAGGCCGGCTCCGCGGCATTCTATTCTCTCCGTCAGACGGCGCGGCGCGTCCCGCAATTCTCGTGGTGGGCGGCTCGGAAGGTGGATTGCCAACGCGCCGCGCAGCCTGGTTCGCCTCCCACGGCTACGCCGCTTTGGCTCTCGCGTATTTTCGCTTCGATGACTTACCTCGCGAGCTTCTGGGCATCCCGCTCGAATATTTCGGCGAGGCTTTGGCATGGATGTCACACCGCCCCGAGATCATGGCCGACCGCATTGCCGTCTCGGGAACTTCTCGCGGCGGCGAACTCGCGCTGCAACTGGGCTCGATGTACGCAGCCATCAGGGCGGTAGTAGCCTACGTGCCGGCCAACGCGCGCTATCCTGCCTGTTGCGACATCAGACCGCAGCAGCCCGCATGGACGTGGAAAGGATATGGACTGGCCTTCGACCGCGTCAGTAACCAGGGCCCCATCTCTGAAGCCGGCGCCGAGATCGCGGTGGAGCAAACCCATGCGCCGATTCTTCTCATCTCCGGTGGCGAGGACCACGTCTGGAGTTCTTCCTCGATGACCGACTCTCTGGTTTCGCGACTGCGGCGCGCGCACTTCGGATATGAGGTGGTTCGCCTGAATTACCCACATGCCGGGCATTCCGCGGGCCGCCCTGAGATCGTTCCCGAGGAACAGGGCTCGGTCCGTAATCCAACCTCGGGCCGCGAGATGGAAATGGGCGGGACGCCGAAAGGAAATGCGGAGTCGTCGCTCGATGCGCCCGCGAAAGTTCTTGCGTTTCTGAAAAGGAATCTGAGCGATGCGGGAGAGAGATAGATGGCCGATTCACGATCGGCACCAGACTGACAGTCTGCCCCGCCGGGCAGTATAGCCGCACCCAAAGCATACAGCCCAGTTCAGTAATACACAGTGGCCAGCGGCGTGCGATCGCGATATAGCGAGGTGGCGCCACGCACAAAGGCATTCGGGGTGCTTCTCTATTCGTATGAAGTCAACGAAAATGGACGATCCCCGCGAGGGGAAACAAACGAATCTCGCCGAAGGAGAGCGGGAAATCGTCGATCAATCGATTCGGGCGCATGAGAGGAAGGGCGACCTGAAAGCTTCAAATACGCGGGAGCACAAGCAGGATAAGAAGCGCGGCTGAGCCGAGGAAAAAGCCATGCCCACAGTAAATCCAACCACCGACGATTTCGGCTGTCCCGATTGCGGCCGGAAATTTTCCACCGTGAAAGAGTGGAGAAACCATCAGCCGGAATGCGCCGCGGCTGGAACCGCCGGATACGACCGCGGCAAGGTTGTGGACGGCAACCGGGATGAGACGGCTGACGAAGATTGGGTCGGACACTCAGGCGCGTCGCGCCGGCCACCGCACCGGTTCCTGCATCCCTGAGTTGCGCTTCTCTGAAGACGCTCCTCGCCAAAACCCGCGCGCGCGGGCATAATAGAGACTCGTGCGCTGGCTCGACCCGACCATCATCGTGATCTACATGGCGGTGATGGCCGCCGTCGGTCTGCGATTCTCGCGCCGGCAAAATTCCACCGAACAGTATTTTGTTGCAAAGCGCAGCATCCCCGCCTGGGCGATGGGGCTTTCGCTGCTGGCCACGCTCATCAGCAGCGTCACATTCATCGCATATCCGGGCTCGGCGTATGCTTCCGACTGGTCGAACCTTGTCCCTGGACTGACGGTGCTGCCGGTCCTGTTCATCACTGCGTTTGTGGTGATTCCGTTTTTCCGGCATGTGGCCGGAATGAGCGCTTACGAATATTTCGGGAAGCGCTTCGGTTATCCGGCGCGCGTGTATGGGTCAGTAGCCTATGCGCTGGGTCATTTCTCGAAGATGGGCTTCGTCTTCTATCTGCTGGCGCTCACCGCGACGAGTATGACGGGATGGCCCACGGAGCAGTTGATTGTAGTGGCCGGCCTGGTGACGATCGGCTACACGCTGCTCGGAGGCATTGAGGCGGTCATCTGGGCGGATGTGATTCAGGGCTTCGTGCTTTGGTTCGGCATCGCGATTTGTCTGGGTTATCTGCTGTTTCTTCCTCCCGGCGGACCCGCCGCGATGTTCCACGTGGTGGCGGCGAGCCACAAGATCACGCTCGGCAGCATGGCGCCGGACCTTCATAAGCCCACCGTTCTCACGCTCAGCCTCTACGGCTTCTTCTATTACCTGCAGCGTTACTCGGCGGATCAGACGGTGATTCAGCGCTATCTGACGGCGAAATCCGACCGCGATGCGGTGCGCGGCATTCTGCTCGGGTCCCTGCTCTGCATACCCGTGTGGACGCTGTTCATGCTGATCGGGTCGCTTTGCTGGGCCTATTACAGGATTACGGCGGAGGTGCTTCCGGCGTATGCCTCAAAGAGCGATCAGGTGTTTCCTTATTTCATTACGCAGCACGTGCCGCCGGGGCTTGCGGGGCTCTTCCTTGCCGGACTATTCGGCGCGGCGATGGCGAATCTGTCGTCGGACTTCAACAGTCTTTCCGCGGTGTTCGTGGAAGATTACTATCGCGTGTGGAAACCGGAAGCGGATGACCGGCGAAGACTGCGCGCGGGCAAGATCACGGTGGCGGTGTGCGGCACGCTGTGCGTGGCGATCGCGATCGTGCTGGCGCAGAGCAGCGGCAGCGCGCTCTCGCTCTGGTATACGGTGTCGGCAATCGTCTCCGGCGGATTGGTGGGGCTGTTTCTGCTCGCGTTCCTGGTACCGCGCGCGAGTGCGCGGGCCGCGTACATTGCGATTACCGCCTGTGTGGTTTTCACCGGATGGGCGACGCTGCATCCTCGCGAATTCGGCCTGCACAATTACATGATCGGCGTGATCGCGCATCTGATCGTACTGGCTGGCGGCGCGGGCATAAGTCTTGTATTTCCAAATCGCAACGCGTTGAGCCGGGAGCTCACGCTGCAAGGCTGGCTGCGGCGAAATGGCCATTTGCGTGCTTCCGCACATATCGCCGGGAATGCGCCATGAGACTTCTATTGCTGTGATGCTGGTGGTGCTCGCGCTCGCGGGCTGCTCGCACAAAACTCTCGATTCGAAAGATGTTTCGTCCAGTCTGCGGGCCACTGCTTCTCTTGCGGCGGAGGCGAACGTTTTCATCGAATATCTGGGGACCGGTCACTCCACCGCGACTTTCGCGCGGGGCCATTCCGAATATCTGGCGCAGGAACTCGACGATGAGCGGCAAGACCTGAAGGGCGCAAGCGTCGCAGATTCCCTGAGTCCGGCGCTTGAGGTTTGCCGTGCGCAGCAGGAACAACTGGGGCGTGAGCTTCGCCGACTGCAATTGGCGATGGGACATCCGGATGAACTGGCGGAGATCGCAAAACAGGTTCGCGCGATCGGGGACGCCGCCACTCACGCTCGCGAGGGCTTGTGAAGAAGCTGCTTGGCCTGACGCTCGGCATCATGACCGCGCTCGGCGGGTTTGTGGATTTCGGCCAGATCGTTTTCACGATGCAGGCGGGCGCGCTGTTCGGGAACCGGCTGCTCTGGTCTGTCCTGCTGGGGACGATCGCGATCATCATCTACATGGAGATGTGCGGCCGTGTGGCCGTGGTGGCGAAGGAGCCTGTGTTTTCCGTAGTGCGAAACCGGCTCGGTTACCGCAGCGGTGTTTCTGTGCTGATCGCGTCACAGCTTTTGACGGTCCTGACGTGCGCGGCGGAACTGGGGGGCGCGGCGATTGTGTTGCACCTGCTCACGGGCTGGTCCGGCACGTTGCTGTGCGTGGCGTTTACGGCGCTTGTGGGCGCGTCGGTTGCGGTGCTGCGCTTCGAATGGATTGAGCGCATCTATGGGCTCGCCGGTCTGGCGACGATTGTGTTCGCGGTCTCCGCGGCCAAACTGCATCCGGATCTGCATGACATCGCCGCCGGCCTTGCGCCGCATCTGACAGCGGCGAGACCGCCGGGCAATCTCTACTATTACTTTTTCGCGGTTGGGATTTTCAGCGCGATGCTGATGGAATACGAGGTTCATTTCTATTCGTCGGGCGCGATTGAAGAGGACTGGAAGACTTCCGACCTGACTGAAAATTTCGCGGTCGCGGCGTTCGGGTGCGTGCTTGGCGGTGTGCTGACAGTGGCCCTGGTGGTTGTTGGCGCGATGGTTTTTCTGCCGAAAGGGATTTATCCCGTTCTGCTGAGCACGACGACGCTTGCGGGCGCGCTGCCGCTGGGACGCGCCGGCCTGCTGCTGGCGCTGGCCGGAACGCTGGCGTGTCTCACCGGCGCGGCGATTGAGACCGCGATGGCGGCGGGTTATAACGCCTGTCAGTTTTACAATCTGCCTTGGGGCAAGAAATTGCGGCCGGGCGAAGCGCCCGTGTTTACGGCTTTCTGGGCGGGGACGCTGGTGGTTGGGGTTCTCGCGGTGCTCATCGGCGTGCGCCCGCTGACGCTCGTTAATTTGTCGGTTGTGTTCGGCATGGTGCTGATGCCGATGACGTATTACCCGATCCTGCGTACCGCGATGGATAAGGGCGTGATGGGCCGGCACGTGAATCGGAGAATCGACACCGTGCTGGGCGGCGTGATACTGGTCCTGATTACGGCAGCGGCGGCGGCGGCGATTCCGCTGATGATTGTGACGGGATCCGGGACGCCATAACGGCGCTGCATTACTATTGAGCCTGATTGCCTTGCATGAAGAAGAAAAAGATCAATGCCCGCACTTCACGGTTCGCCGAGGGTCGCCCGGACACCGACGGGCCAATACGCGTAGCGTCTCTGGTGAAGGGGAAGGCTCTCATCCATAAGACAATGAAGCAGCATGCTGAATTGTTTCGCCGGCTCAGCGAATAGTCCCGGCATGTCTTTGAGATGAGTCCAGACCAACGATGTGAAGCGCCTGGCAGCACGCCTGCGCGATCTCACCTTGCCGGCGATTGCCTCGCGACGTCGTCCGCTGTTGAAACCCATCCCTCGATTCTGATAGCGAACAAGCGCTTATGCAACTGAAGACGCCGGGCAGAAGCCCGGGCGCGCAGCCCGGAAGGGCCGCCCCACCATTCACGGCAGGATGTGAAGCGGATCGGCCGGCGGCTCGGGCGGGGCCGTCATGTTCGCCCAGGCGCGGCCCACGCGTATCGAGCCGCGGAACAGCATGCCCACGGGAATCACGCCGCCCAGTTTGTGAGCCGCCACCGCGGCCAGCCCCATGGACGCGATACAGCCGCATGCCGAACAATCCGGCTGGCCGCCATACTGGCACGGCGTCACTCCGGTCTTCAGATCGGCGGAAAGAACTTTCGTCGTCAACGCGAACACGCAGTCCTTCGGCCCCGCGGGCGGCGTCGCAAACTGCCGTATGAGCCCTTCCGGCATATCGAGCTTCGGAAATTCTTTCCGCAGCTCCAGCATGTCCGCGATTGCCTGCGCGCGATCGGCCGCCGTCAGCATTTCGGGCAGGCTGTCGCCTTTCTGCGGCGTGAACAGACTGAACCAGATTTTGCGAATTTCCGCGCGCGGTGTCCAGAAGGCCAGGAATTCCCGCAGGTATCCGGGACGCCGCATCATCGGACCGGTGATGGTGCAGTGGATGGTCACGCTTTGCCCCGCGATGTTTTTCAGGATGCGATCGTAGGTCGCGGGGGCGCGGCGGACATCGTGATCGGGCTGGAGGCCGTCAATCGAAACCACCGCCGACATCCTGTCCAGACCCTTCCAGATTTCCGGAAGCGGGCGGAATGCGCTGGTCACTACCTGAAGGTGGACGCCGCGCGCGAGCAGCAGCGGCGTCAGCGCCTCCACTTCGCGATATCGCACCAGGGGATCGCCGCCTACCAGAGACAAATGAAGCGGGCGGTACCGCTCCACCACTTCGAGCACGCCATCGATCAGCGCCTGGCCTTTGCGATCGTTCAGCGACCGAAGTGTGGCTCCCCCGCCCAGGTGACTCTCATCGTACGCATAGCAGCCGGGACAGCGCAGCGGGCACTCCTTCGTAATCTCAATAGATAAAGAAGGAGCCGAACCGCGCAGAATCCGGCCCCAGGCGTGCACCACTTCGGAAACTTTCATGAGTGTCAGCATCTTTACGATGCAATTACGTGGCCGTCAGGCGCGGGAAATCGGGGGCGCGGGCTGACGATGTCCCCGAAACCCCGTTTCGATACGATGCGTCTGAGTTACACTGAGATTAGTCGAAAATCAGAGGAATGCCCGGCATGAACCCGAAACTTCTGTTCCCGGCCGCGGGACTTGCCCTGCTGCTTGTTATTACCCAGTCGTCCGCTCAGACGGCGTCTTCCACTCAGTCCACCTCGAAAGACAAAAAGGCTAAAGGCAAGGAAGCGCCTCGCGAAACCGTCGCGAAGCCGCTCACGGCGAAAGAACAGAAGAAGAGGGACGAAGCCCTCAAGAAAGAGCTCCTCACTCCATACAAGAACTGGATGGACAACGATGTTGTCTACATCATTTCGGACGAAGAGAAGAAGGCTTTCAAGCAGCTGACCACGGACGAAGAGCGCGAGCAGTTCGTGGAACAGTTCTGGCTGCGGCGCGATCCCACTCCCGACACCGTCGAAAACGAATTCAAGGAAGAGCACTACCGGCGTATCGCCTACGCCAATGAGCACTTCGCGTCCGGCATTCCTGGCTGGCGCACCGACCGCGGCCGTATCTATATTCAGTACGGCCCGCCGGATGAGAACGAATCGCACCCCTCGGGCGGCACGTACGTTCGCCCGATGTCGGAAGGCGGCGGCGAAACACAGACCTACCCGTTTGAGCAGTGGCGCTACCGCTATATCGACGGGATCGGCCAGAACATCATTATCGAATTCGTGGATCCCTGCATGTGCGGCGAGTACCACATGACGATGGACCCGTCCGAGAAGGACGCGCTGCTCCACGTGCCGAACGCCGGCCTGACCCTTTATGAAGAGGAAGGCTTGTCGACCAAAGACGACCGCTTCAGCCGCACCGACGGTACGCACCTCGGCGTGCCCGACGGGTATCTGAACCAGAGCATGAACGAGTTCAACCGGATGGACCAGTATTTCAAGCTGCAGCAACCGCCGGAAGTCAAGTTCAAGGATCTGGAGTCCGAAATTACCTCGCGCGTGACCTACAACCGCCTGCCGATGCAGGTGCGCTGGGACTATATCCGGGTCACGGAAAACTCGGTCCTGACCAACATCACCGTTCAGTTCGAGAACCGCGATCTGCAGTTCACCCAGAAAGACGGCGTGAATCACGCGATGATCGAACTGGTGGGCAAGGTGACGTCGATGACGCGGCGGCCGGTCACCAAATTCGATTTCCCGCTGGAAGTCACGTCGCCGATCGAAATGCTGGAGCAGACGCGTAATCTGCGGCAGATTTATCAGAACTCAGTGGCGCTGCCGCCTTCCCGCTATCACCTGACGATCATCGCGAAGGACGTGACCTCGGGGAACGTTGCGGATTACGAAGTGCCGCTCGATGTACCCCACTTTGCCGATGACCGGCTGGCATCGAGCAGCCTGATTCTGGCCGACCAGATCACGCCGCTGCCGACGCGCGATATTGGCGGCACGATGTTCGCCATCGGCGACATGAAAGTCCGGCCGCGCGTGGGCGACACTTTCAATCTGAAGGACCCGAACGACCAGAAGATGGGCGTTTACATACAGTTCTACAATTTCGCTCCGGAAGAGAAGACCAACAAGCCGAGCGGAACCATCCAGTACACCATCAACAAGTTCGGCGCTACCAACAACCTTTTCGATGTGACAGAAGACGTTCAGAGTATTCCGTACGCCTCAGCGAATCAGGTAACGGTCGAAAAATTGCTGCCACTCAAAACCCTGGGACCTGGCGTTTACATGCTGAAGGTGAAGGCGACGGATAAGCGGGCGAACCAGACCGTGCAACAGGAACAGAAGTTTATTGTAAACTGAGTTAGCGGGAGCCGCGCCAGGCAGTGCGGCGGCTTTGGGAACAGGGCGAGGCGGGAGCAGGGCGAGGCCGGACAAAAGAGGGCAAGCCGTGGCAGAGCGCAAACAAGGGTCGAAGCCGCGCGGTTACATCCGCTCCGCAGCGCTTCTTTCCCTGACGGTGTTTCTCGTCGGACCGGCGCACGCCGCGAACGCGGTTCGTTTCTCCGGCGCGCTCAGCGGACTGGTAACGGATTCCGGCGGGAAGCCACGGGCCGGCGCTTCCGTTTCCCTTTTCAATCAACAGGAACACCTGCTGCAGCGGGCTTACACCGATCTCGCCGGCAATTTTTCGTTCAGCGAACTTCTCCCCGATTCCTACGTTGTTCAGGTCACGCTCGCGAGCTTCGTCCCCACCACGCGTAGTAAGGTGGTGGTGAAGCCCGGCATGCGCAGTCTGATGGAAGTCAGCCTGTCGAAAGTCTTCAGCTCGATTCAGGTGGTTTCGAGCGTACCGGCTCCGGGCGG
Organism: uncultured Solibacteraceae bacterium; assembly: GCA_964636715.1. Classification (GTDB taxonomy): domain Bacteria; phylum Acidobacteriota; class Terriglobia; order Bryobacterales; family Bryobacteraceae; genus BOG-234. The sequence continues at coordinate 11,528 of CAZWTH010000259.1, forward strand.
GCTCATGAGCGACGACTGGAAATGGACGCTGCGCTCCGATTCGTCAATGCGCCCGGTGCTCCGCGTTCTGCCGCAGGGCGCCTCGAAGCAGAAAGCGTCCGCCGGCGTATTCCACGATTCCAAAGGCGTGGTGAAAATTTCCGCCACGGACACGGCGCTGACGAACGCGGGCGCCGATGAGGCCGACCTCGGAACGCAGTTCGCATTCGCGACATCGCTTTATTCGAAGAGCCAGGTGCGGGTCGCGGGCAACGTCGGATACGGGTCGGCGACGGGTATTCCCGGAGCGGCTATCCGGACCACGTTCACGCATCAAATCGCGGGCGAATCTCCCTCGGTTTCGGTGACCATGCGGCAGATGAATGTCGCCTCGCGAGTGGGCCAGGGCATGATGGGCGGCCCGGACGGCGAAAGTTCACTGCCGACTCTGCGGACCCTCTCCGTCAGCACGAGCGACCGCGCGCAACTGACTGACGAGATCACGCTCGATTACGGCTCGCAGCTCGATACCATCACCTTTATCGACCACCTGCAGTACTTCAGTCCGTGGGCGAAGCTGACTTACGGAATGCAGCACGGGCGCCTTGAAATGGCGTTTACGTCCGGGAATCCCCAGACGCAGCTCTCTTCGAACGATCCGGCGGACAACCTGAGGAACGAGATGTCGGCTGTTTCGACTCTGCCGCGCCTCAGCGAGAAATCGGGCCGTATTCACGTACAGCGCGGGGACGATTACGAAATCAGCTACGCGGGCGACGCCGGCCCGATGGAATTTCGCATCTCCGGCTACCACCAATACGTGTCGAATGCGACTCTGACGCTTGCCGATCCCGGCGCGACGCTGTTTACCGGCGATCTGATGCCTTCGATCTTCACGTCGAATGCCTGGTTTGACGCAGGCAATATTTCGAGCTCTGGCTATGCGCTCTCCGTCACCCGGAATCTGGGCGAGAACCGCCAGGTGACGGTGACCTACGGAACGATGGGGGTGCTCACGCCGAACGAGGGCGCGAACCGGATTTCCTCGGCGGCCAGCCTGCGCGATGCGATGACGCCCGAAAACAGGCAGTCCGTAACCATCCGGGCAACCGGTGTTGAGCGCCGCACGGGGACCCGTTATATCGCAAGCTACCAGTATGCGGATCTCGGCGCCGCCGTACCGATGGCGTCCTTCTCCACGCTGCCGGATCGCGCGGAGCCGGGCCTGAATTTTGCGATTCACCAGCCCATTCCCTTCTTCTCCGGCGCGGGCCGCATTGAGGCCACGGCGGAAATCCGCAATATCCTGGCGCAGGGTTATCTGCCGCTGGCGATGATGGATGGACGGGAGTTGCTGGTGGTCAATACGCCGCGCGTATTCCGCGGCGGTCTCGCTTTTATCTTCTGATTAATTGACGCTGTCGCGATTCGAAAGAGCCCAGGGATCGCGATTCCAGGCCAGTTCCATACTCAGCGTCATCACCTTTTTGTTCCGCACGACAGTGAACGACACATTCTTATCGCCCGCCTGGCGGACGATGCCGATGACCTCGCGCGCCGTGGTCACCGGGATGCCATTTACTTTCGTGATGACATCGCCAGCCTTCAGCCCGGCTTTATCGGCAGGCGTTCCCGCGTCCACCGATTCGACAAGCAGACCCTGATGGACGCCGAAAAATGCCGCCAGCTGCGACTTCATTTCGGTGACATCGAAACCCCACCGCGGCGCCGCCACCGCATTGGCTGCGGCGATCGCAGCCCGCATTTCGCCAGGAGTGAGATTCTCCATGCCGGGAGGCATAGCCGGTACCGTTAACGGCAGACCTAACGGACGCGCGCCGAGCACCGCGATTACGTTCTGCTTCGTATCGCCGCGCAGGATGGTGAGATTGACCTTTGTGCCAGGAGCTTTGCCGACAATCGTCTCGGTGAAGTCGCTCTCGCTGTTCACCTTCTGGCCATTGAATTCCAGGATGACGTCGTTTTCGTGAATCCCCGCCCTCGCGGCCGGCTCCCCGTTGACCCAACTGACGAGAACTCCTTCCACCGTCTTCAGACCGAGCGCTTTCGCGATGTCGGGAGTCACATCCCGCACGCCCACGCCAAGATATCCCGAAGATCCCTGCAGATTCGAGGAACGCGCGCGCGGCCTGGTGGTCTGGGCATAGCTCACGATTCCCACCGCCCCGGCGACAATACAAACGAGTCCCGCCTTCTTCCAGAACATCTCCCATCCCCTGAACGAATTCACAATATAATCGACGCCGGGGCGCTCAATAGGTCCCGATGCTCAATATGTACCAATGGACGCCCGGAACTGGGCCAGCATGTGGGCAATCTGGGCGCGCACGTATTCGTTGTCTTCGGTCTGCACCACGTTCTGCAGAACGCCGACCAGCGAGCCATCCGTATGGGCGGAGAGCATATCGATGGCCTGCGCGCGCACCGCGGCGTCCTGATCTTTCTGGAGCACGCGCGCGAGCGAAGCGCGGACCGTGATGTCGCCCGAGAACTGCTTCAATCCCTCGAGCGCCTTGAGACGGACGCCGGGAACCGGATCGTGTTCGAGCGCGCCGAGCAGCGCCTGCCGCACCTGATCGCCATCGGCGTCGGACGATGCGCTGTGCAGCACCTGAATCGATTGCAGCCGCACGGCCGGATTGGAACCGTCCGTCACGCCGCTCACCAGCAGTTCCTGAATCCGGGGATCCTGCAGCGTTCCGGAAACCACGTGCCGCCGGGTTTCATCCACGGCGATCTGCACCTGCCCGGCGTCGCCCGGCTCGACCGAACGCACGCTCGAAAACATGGGAGCCGCCAGCGCCGCGCGCACGCCGCCGAATTTTTCAGGCGTGTACCGCGCGCCAATGAAGCCCAGAGCCACCAGCGCCATCGCGCCCACCGGAACGCGGAATGGAATATTGATATGAGAGAAATCGTGGACGCGCTGCGTGAACCGCCGCCAGCCGCGCCAGCCCGCGCCATGCTGCTCCTCGGCCGCTATCTCCTGGCGAAGCGCGCGGCTCAGATCGTTCCGGCAATCCACCAGCAGAGCGGCATCCGCCACCGGCTCGCGCTCTTCGAGAAGCTCCAGGAATTTGCGGTGCCGCGCCAGTTCCGTCTGGCAGTTTTCGCAGCCGGCCAGATGGGATTCGAGCGCTTCCTCCGCTTCCGAAGAGATCTCCCCGTAGCAGTAATTCGGAATCTCGTTGATGGCTTCAATGCAGGTCATACAAACGTTTCCAGATTCATTCTCATCTTCTGCGTGGCGCGGAACAGGCAGTTCTTAGCCGCCTCTTCCGTGGTCCCGATCATGTCGCCGATCGCGCGCAGCCGCAACCCTTCATAATGCCGCAATTCGAAAACGGTGCGCTCGCGCGGCGTGAGGGCCGCC
>CAZWTH010000260.1:0-8826 GCA_964636715.1 uncultured Solibacteraceae bacterium
CAGACGGAAATCAAAGGGAACATGGCAGAAATCTCAGCAGCACTGGTGAAGCAGCTCCGCGAGCGTACCGGAGCCGGAATGATGGAGTGCAAGAGCGCTCTCAACGAAGCGAAAGGCGATCTGGCGGAAGCGGAAGTCGTACTGCGCAAGCGCGGTATTGCGTCCGCCGGCAAGAAAGCCTCGCGCTCCACGAAGCAGGGAACGATCGGCACTTACGTTCATGCCGGCGCCCAGCTTGGCGTGATGGTGGAAGTCAATTGCGAGTCCGATTTCGTGGCCCGCACGGACGATTTCCAGGAACTGGTTCGCGATATCGCAATGCACATCGCGGCCACCGATCCGCAGTTCATCCGCAAGGAAGACGTGACCCCGGCCGCGCTCGAAAAAGAGAAGGAAATTCAGCTCGCGCGCGCCATCAATGAGGGCAAGCCGGCGAACATCGCGGCGAAGATCGTGGAAGGCCGCATGTCCAAGTTCTACGAAGAGGTCTGCCTCTATGAGCAGCCATTCGTGAAGGACAACGCCTCGACGATCGATCAGCTCATCAAGACAAAGATCGCGAAGCTGGGCGAGAATATCTCGGTTTCCCGCTTTGCGCGCTTCAAAGTCGGCGATACTCTTCCGGATCAGCCGGAAGCCGCGGCTTAAACGAAACGATAACGGGGGCAGACATTCTGCCCCCTTTTTTTGTATCCGCTACCATAGAACTCAGCGTGCCGAAATACGAACGGATTCTTCTCAAGCTCAGTGGTGAAGCCCTGGCCGGGCCGCAGTCGTTTGGGCTGGACGCCGGCCGTGTCCGCGATCTCGCGTCCGAAGTGGCGTCCGTCGCGCGCACGGGCACCCAGATCGGCATCGTGGTCGGCGGCGGCAACATCTTCCGCGGCATCGCTCTCGCCGCCCGTAATATGGACCGCGTGACGGGCGACCACATGGGCATGCTCGCCACCGTCATTAACTCGCTCGCTCTGCAGGACGCGCTCGAAGCCGTCGGCCAGCAGACGCGCGTCATGAGCGCCATCCACATGCATCAGGTGGCCGAGCCCTACATCCGCCGCCGCGCCATCCGCCATCTGGAAAAAGGCCGCATCGTGATCTTTGCGGCGGGCACTTCGAACCCGTATTTCTCCACCGACACCGCCGCCACCCTGCGCGCCCTCGAAATCAAAGCCGAGGTGATCGCGAAAGCCACCAAAGTCGACGGCGTCTATGACAAGGACCCGATGAAGTTCCCGGACGCCGTCATGTTCGAGCGCATCGAATACACGCGCGTGCTGACCGAATCGCTGGCCGTCATGGATTCCACTTCCATCGCGATGTGCCGGGACAACAAACTCCCGATCCTGGTTTTCAATCTCAACACGCCGGGCAATATAATGCGAATGGCGTCCGGAGAACCGGTCGGAACCATCATCAATTAACAACCATCAGCCAGAGACGACGAGAACATGAACACTGTAGCGGAAATCGAAGCAGGCGCGAAGCAGCGCATGGAGAAGGCACTCACCGATCTGCAGCACGCGATGGCGGCCATCCGCACCGGCCGCGCCTCCATACATCTTTTGGATAACATCCGCGTCGATTACTACGGCAATCCGACGCCGCTCAATCAGGTGGCCAACCTCCACGTGCCGGAGCCCGGCATGATCACCGTGCAGCCCTGGGACGCCTCACTGCTCGGCCTGATCGAAAAAGTGATCCGCACGTCTGATCTCGGCATCAATCCGGCCAATGACGGCAAAATTATCCGCCTGCCGATCCCACCGCTGACCGAAGAACGCCGCAAAGAGATGGCGAAGAAGATCCACGGTATCGCGGAAGAGCACCGCGTGGCCGTCCGCAATATCCGCCGCGACTCCAACGAGCAGATCAAGAAGCTCGCCAAAGAGAAGAAGATCTCGGAAGACGACGACCGCAAGGGTCAGGACGAGATGCAGAAGCTCACCGACGGCTACATGAAGCGCCTGGACGACGCCGCAAAGGCCAAGGAAAAAGAAGTCCTCGATATCAAGTAACTATTTCTGCCGGAGCACCGCGGGGTCCAGCAAATGATCCGGCCTCCACTGCTCCGGCGACCACGGCGTTTCGGACGAGAACTCCATCTCCACTCGCCAGCCGAATTCCTCCTGCTGAACGTCATTCAGGTGTCCCTGGAACGAGGCGCTCTCCACAGACAGCGAGGCCTGTCTCCCGGCGGTTACGCCGGCCTCGGATTCCAGAATCACCCCCGTCTCCCAGATCTCCTCGATATTCACCCACTGCGCGTGACCGTCAATGGTCAGCGTCGCAAGTTGGGAACAAAGGTAGCGCGGAATCTCCACTATCAGACATGCTAGCTCTTTACGCCTGTCCAGAGCATAAAGCCTGTCAAAATTACCATCACGAAACTGGTAATTATCGCAGTCAGGTTTGTCCAGGGACCGTTGCAGTGGTCTCCCATCAGCCGGCGGCGGTTGACCAGCACCAGCATGAAGACCAGCACGAAAGGCAGCAGGACGCCGTTCGCCACCTGCGAAATCAGAATCACGCGCAGCAGCGGCAGCCCGGGAATCAGGACAAATCCCGCCCCGAACACGATCAGCGCCGTGTAGAGTCCGTAGAAAATCCGCGCTTCACCGAACCGGCGGTCGATTCCCGATTCAAACCCCAGCCCTTCGCAGATGTTGTAAGTGGTCGCGAGCGGCAGAATCGCCGCCGACATCAGGGACGCATTAATTAGCCCCACTCCGAACAGCAGCGAGGCAAACTGCCCGGCGAACGGAGCCAAAGCTTTCGCCGCTTCCGCCACGTCGCCGATTTCCCGATGGTTTGTTCCGTAAATCGTCGCCGCGCACGCCACCACAATGAAGAACGCAATCACGTCGGTGACAATGCAGCCCAGAATGACGTCGATCCGGCAAAGATTCAGCGTTCTGGCCGAAACGCCTTTCTCGACCACCGACGCCTGCAGGTAAAACTGCATCCAGGGGGTAATCGTGGTGCCAATGAGCCCCACGATCATCACGACATACCCCGGCGCCGTGCTGATTTGCGGAACCAGCGTGCTGTGCAGCGCCTGCTTCCAGTCCGGATGCGCGAGAAAGGCGGAGAGCGGATACGTGAAATAAACGAGCGACAGCGCCAGAAGAACCCGCTCCACATATTTGTATGAACCGCGGACCACGGCAAACCACACCAGCGCCGCGCCGGCCGGCACCGCAACGTATTTCGTCACGCCGAGCATTCCCAGCCCGGATGCCAGCCCCGCGAACTCCGCCGCGATATTCCCCAGATCCGCCAGTCCGAGCACGAACATCGTGAAGAACGTCATTCGCAGCCCGAACTCCTCGCGGATGAGGTCCGAGAGTCCCTTGCCCGTGATCGCGCCCATGCGGGCCGCCATTTCCTGCACGACGATGAGCGCGATCGTGGTTGGAATCAGCGTCCAGAGCAGCGTATAGCCGTATTGCGCGCCGGCCTGCGAATAAGTCAGAATCCCGCCGGGGTCGTTATCGACGTTGGCCGTGACGAAACCGGGTCCCAGCACCGCGAGCAATGCAGTGACGCGGAAGGACATCAGTCGAAAGGTCGAGGCCGCCGTCTTCCGGCGGACGTGCGTTTCCATTTGAGTTCTCATCGGTTTTGTGGCGATGAGCCAGTGAAGCGGACAGATGATGAGATACAAGGCTCCGCCCGCGCCGTCGCGCGAGGCGGCTCATGTCATCGATTGCGCAAGGTTATCGGGAAGCGCCGGAAATCCCGGAATCAGGAGGTTCAGACGACGCGGACGAATCTTCGCGCACGCTACTGTCGCAGTCGGTCATCGTATCTCCTTCTTGTGGGATTGCCGGATGGAAACATCCGGCTTTTTCAGAGTACAACGCGCGCATCGTGAATGTAAACTCAAAAGGGGCGAGGGCAGAGGACGCGCCTCATGGCGAAGTGAGAAACTGAAGGGGCAGGGCATCGAGCAACGCGCCCCTTTCTAACCCGAAGGAGAAAGACCCGGCCATGACGATTGACGAAAGACTGGAAGCGCTCGCCGCCCGCCACGAAGCCCTTGCGCAAAGCATGGAACTCACCCACCTGGACATCCGGGAGCACACCGCGCAAATCCACGAACTCCTTCAGGCCACCACGGCGCACACGGCCCAGATTCAGGACCTCCTGAAAACTTCCATCGAGCACACCGCGCAGATCCGGGCACACGACGCGCAGATCAGAGCTCACGACTCACACATCGCAGACCTGTTCGCCGCCATCACCAAAAATACAGAGCACATCACGGGCCTCGCGGGCATCGCCGCAAACCACACGGCCCGAATCAAGGGCCTCGAAGGCAACCGGAAGTAGCTGCGGAGCCGTCATGCCACCGGCTGCAAGGGATCGCTTTTCCGCATATCCACCCTCTGCGGCAGCGTCGCTATATGCGGCACGTTCCGGTGGTTCATGTCAGCTTCCGCTTCGCTTCCTCCCTTGAAGTATCACCAACCGGGGATAACGCGTGAGGCCGTCGTTCGCGGAACACCCAGTCAGTCTGTCGTCGCGCGGACATCCCGTACAATGACAGATTGACCCCCGCGACTACCTTACGCGTCCCGGCGTCCAGCGCGAACCTGGGCCCCGGCTTCGATTCCCTGGGCATCGCCCTCCAGGTGTATCTCACCTGCCGCTTCTCGCCCGCTGCGCGGCTCACGATTCGATGCGAAGGACGCGACGCCTCACTTATCTCAAGCGCCGAAGACAATCTCATCTGGCAAACCGCGCTCGATATTGCGGCACGCGAGGGCCGCACGCTGCCGGCCGCCGACCTCGTCATTTCCAATGAAATTCCCCTCGGCAAAGGACTAGGTTCGAGCGCAGCCGCCATCACCGCGGGCGTGATCATCGCATCGTGCCTTCTCGACTTCGGCTGGAAAGCCGGGCGCATTCTCGATGAAGCCGCCCGCATCGAAGGCCATCCGGATAACGTCGCCGCCGCCGTGCTCGGTTCTGTGGTAGCCAGCGCTGAAGAACCCAACGGAACCACGCGCGCCATTCGCCTTGAAATGCCGCCGAATTTCGGCGTCGCTGTCGTCGTCCCGAATTTCGCCCTACCCACCAAAGAAGCCCGCGCCGTCCTCCCCGATTCTTACTCCCGCGGCGACGCCACGTTCAACATCCAGCGCGCCGCCCTGCTCACCGCCGCTCTCGCTACGGGCGACGTCTCCGCCTTTCCCGCCGCGCTCGACGATCGCCTCCACCAGCCCTTCCGTTCTTCCCTTGTGCCCGGCCTGGCCGAGATCCTTCGTCTCCGCGCCCCCGGCCTGCTCGGCTGCGCCCTGAGCGGCGCCGGCCCCGGCGTCCTCGTCTTCTACGAACGCGGCAGCGAGAACGTCTGCGACCTTGTCCGCCAGACTTTCGCGGCGAGCGGCTGCGACACGGAGGTCATCTCCTCCGGCGTCTCCCCCACGGGCTACGAATTGTTCTGAATCCCGCGCGCTAGAATTCAAACAGAGCTATGAGGCTTCCTTTGCTCTTGCCGGCGGGCGCGCTGGCACTTGCCGGATTCGTCCTGTACGCGCAGAAACCGGCTGCCTCCGCCTCCGATCCCGTTTTCCACTCATACACCCGCGAAGTTCCGCTCTACCTCACCGTCACGGATAAAAAAGGCCATTACGTCCCCGATCTGAAGGAAAACGCCTTCAAAGTCTACGAAAACGGGGTCCTTCAGCCTATCCGCGCGTTCCGCTATGAAGACGTTCCGGTATCCATGGCGCTCGTCATCGATAACAGCGGCAGCATGCGCGATAAGCGCCAGGCAGTCGAAGCCGCCGCTCTCGCTCTCGTGAAAGATTCCAATCCCCAGGATGAGAGCTTCGTCATCAACTTCAATGAAGACGCGTTTCTCGACGTCGATTTCACCAGCGATCCCGAAAAACTGCGCATCGGCCTCGAACGCATCGACTCGCGCGGACAAACCGCCATGCGTGAAGCCGTCCGTCTCGCCATCGAGCACCTGCACCAGAAAGCGAAACGCGATAAGAAGGTCGTCCTTGTGGTCACCGATGGCGAAGACAACTATAGCGAGCCGGATTTCAGTATGGAGAAGCTGATCCAGGTGGCGTCGCGCAATGACGTTCTGGTCTACGCCATCGGCCTGCTCGATACCGACATGAAGTCCGAAGCGAACAGAGCGAAGCGCGCTCTCAATGAGCTGGTCACCAGCACCGGCGGCGAAGTTTTTTATCCCAAAACCCTGCCCGAAGTCGATCCCATCGCCCACCAGATTGCGCGCGATCTGCGCAATCAGTACTTCATCGGTTATGCGCCGCTGAATGAAGCGCTCGATGGCACGTTTCGCCAGGTCAAAGTCACGGTGAAGGCGCCGGGGAATCCGGTCCCGCGCACCCGTCCGGGCTACTGGGCGAATCCGCCCCAGGCAAAATAACCGGTTCTCCGGCGGCCCATCCGAATATGTCAGGATGAGAAGCGAATGCCAGCCGCCAAAGTACGCAAAGCCGTATTCCCAGCCGCGGGTCTCGGGACTCGCTTTTTGCCTGCCACGAAGGCGCAGCCGAAGGAAATGCTGCCGCTCGTCGACAAGCCGATTATTCAATACGGCGTCGAGGAAGCGATCCAGTCCGGCATCACCAACATCATCATGGTGACCGGCCGCGGCAAGACCGCGATCGAAGATCATTTCGACGTCAGTTTCGAGCTCGAACACCTCCTCGAAACGCGCGGGAAAAAGGATCTTCTCGATCTGGTCCACCAGGTTTCCGACCTCATCAACGTCGCCTATACCCGCCAGAAGGAAGCGCGCGGCCTCGGCCATGCAGTCTGGTGCGCGCAGGAGATGGTGGGTGGCGAGCCGTTCGCCACAGTGCTGGCCGACGACGTGATCGACGCCGAAACCCCCTGCATCCGCCAGCTCCTCGATGTCTACGAGTTCTTCTCCGCGCCGGTTCTGGCGGTTATGGAAGTGCCGAAGGAATCGATTTCGGCCTATGGATGTATCGATGCCGAGCCGGTCTCGCACAACGGCAGCAAAAACAAGGTCTATCGCATCCGCGATCTGGTGGAAAAGCCGGCGCCCGATAAGGCTCCGTCGAATCTCGCCATCATCGGCCGCTACATTCTGACGCCCGATATCTTCGATGCCATTGACTCCATCGAGGCCGGCGCGGGCGGAGAAATTCAGCTCACGGACGCACTCCGTTACCAGCTCCGCAGCCGTCCCATTTACGCCCTGAAGTTCGACGGCCAGCGTTACGACGCCGGCGACAAGCTCGGCTTCCTCAAAGCCACCGTGGAATTCGCGCTGCGCCGCCACGATATGGGTGGCCCGTTCCGCGAATATCTCAAGTCACTCAAGTTGTAGTAGCGGCGCGGGAGATTATTTTCACTTCACTTTTCGCGCCCCGGCGTAACCCGCGCCGGGGTGTTTTCATCCAACCCTGGTGAAGAGGGGAAATACTGCATGAAACGATTCGTTCTCGCCTCCTTATTGACCGCCGCCATTCTGTTCGCCCAGGCCCCCGCGCCCGATGACGACCTGAACGCGCCGCAGGACGATCCTCCCTCGCGGGTGGCGCGGCTCGACTGGATGTCCGGCGATGTGGCATTTCAGCCCGCGACCGTCGATGAGTGGACGAACGCAACGCTCAACTACCCGCTCACCACGGGCGATCACATCTTCGTCAACGCCGGTAGCCGCGCCGAAATGCAGATCGACGGCAACGCGCTGCGGCTCGATTCCAATACCAACTTCGGTTTTCTGAATCTGACGGACGATACGATCCAGATCAGCCTCAGCGAAGGCTATCTCGACGTCCGCCTCCGCAATCTCGGGCTCGACGAAGTTTTCGAAATCGATACCCCCAACGGCGCCGTGACGCTCCAGCGCGCGGGCGACTATCGGATCGATGTAGACGCGAATCGCAACATTACCCTCGTGACCGTGCGCGACGGCCAGGCCGAAATGTATCGGGACGGGAACAGTCTGCTCGTGACCGCGCATCAGACCGCCCGTTTCACCGGCTCCGGCCAGCAGGTGAACCCCGAATATCCCGCCGACGATTTCGACAACTTCGTGGCTTCGCGCAACGGAGCCGAAGACTCGGTGAATCGAGGCGGCGACTATCTTCCGGAGGATATGACGGGTTCCGAAGACCTTTATACGTATGGCCGGTGGGATACTGATCCGATCTATGGGGCCGTCTGGGTACCGCCGGTCGATCCGGGCTGGCAGCCTTACACGACGGGCCGCTGGGCCTTCGTGGAGCCGTGGGGCTGGACCTGGGTGGACGACGCTCCCTGGGGCTTCGCGCCCTTCCACTACGGACGCTGGGTGATGGCGCGTGGGTCCTGGGTCTGGATTCCCGGCGAGCGCCGCTACCGTCCCGTCTATTCGCCCGCGCTGGTGGCCTTCATCGGTGGCGGCGGATTCGGAGTTTCCGTCGGCTGGTTCCCGCTCGGTCCGCGCGAACCGTGGATTCCTTCGTGGCGCGCGTCTCCCCGCTATATTGAGCGGGTCAACGTGCGGTACGTGGAGAACGTGAGGGCTGTTAACGTGACGAATATCCGTTACGTGAATCGCCAGAACGTGACGTTCATTTCGCAGGCCGATTTCGCGTCCGCACGGCCGGTGCGCGGCTCGGTGATTCGTTATGCCCCGGCGCAAATTCGCGATGCGGAGGTGCTTTCCGCGCCGCATGTGGCGCCGCTGCGGGCCAGTGTCGCGGTAGGTACGCCGCGGAACGCGCCGCTCGTTCGGACGCGCGCGGTTGTGGCCCGTACGCCGCCGCCTCCCCCGCCTGTTTCGTTCGAGGCGCGACAGCAGATGCTCGTGCAGAATAATGGAGA
>CAZWTH010000261.1:0-25244 GCA_964636715.1 uncultured Solibacteraceae bacterium
CGATTGATTCCGGCACCGGCTATCTCTCGCGCACCGGCACGATTTCTTATGGCCTTGATGGCCGTCCGATTCCCGCGGAAAGCCATCCGCGCCTGGTTTTCAACCGCCTGTTCCGTGGCGACAGCGCGTCATCCGGAGAAGAGCATGCGAATCTGCAGCGCCGCGTGAAGTTGGTCGACGCCGTTTCCGCTAACGCGAAGGCACTCGACCAGCAGCTTGGCAAGAGTGACCGTGAGCGCATGGATCAGTATCTGACTTCGCTCGACCAGGTGGAGACGCAGTTGATTGCGTCCGAGCGCTGGATCAACGTTCCGCTCAAGAAGCAGGATTATTCGCATCTGAATCTCGATGCTTCACCCGAGGGCGAGCCCGGCGAGTATTACAAGAACATGCTCGACCTGATCGCGCTGGCGTTTGACGCGGACATCAGCCGCACGATCACGTTCATGATGAACCGCGAAGACGGCATGGGAATCGGCGACACGTTCCCGCTGAAGCTGGGTCTTTCGAAGACGCACCACAATCTTTCGCACGCGACCGATAAGGAAGGCCAGCTCGACTTCGCGAAGTACGATCTCTTCCTCGCCCAGCAGATCGCCCACTTCTTCGGACGCCTGAATGAATATAAGGACCGCAATGGCGCGGTTCTCGATAACACCATCGTGATGTTTGGCAGCGGCGCCAGCACGACTCACTATTCCCACAATCTCCCGACCCTCATCGCCGGCGGCGCCAATTTGGGTCTGAAGCACGGGAACTACTGGAAGTACAAAGATGGCGAGATGCGCATGTCGAATGTCTACCTCAGCATCATGCGCTCGATGGGGATCGAAGAAGAATCCTTCTCTGATAGCACGGGAACTCTGGGCAATTCGATCTTCACCAAAATGGTGTAGGATGTGGGTGCCCGTCTGCCAGGCGCTGGCGGGATAATAGCCGTATGATTACTCCCGAGATCACGGGAAAACCTGCTGAACGTCTCGGAACAGAAGTCAGTCGCCTTTCCCGCGAGGCTCTTGCTCTTGAAGCATATCGCCAGGGTCTTTGGGGTGACTCGGAACTTGGTCAATTTCTCGGCATTGGACGCCTCGAAGTGGATCAGTTTTTGGGCGAGCACAACGTGGAACTCGTCTATGAATGGGAAGATCTCGAGCGGGAGCGCGAAACAAATCGTAAGCATTCCGCAGGGAGTGCTTGAAGAACTCTGTCCGGTCTCCTGCTTGATGAGCGCCGGGGTACGCGTATTGCGCGAGCCCTTGGGCTGGATGTGTCAGGCGCAGATCAGTTGTCGAACGCCTTCTTGCAGAAGATTCGCGCCGCAATTCCTGATACAGTAGCCGTCGTGCGCTTCACGCCGATTTTCGCTCTCCTCGCTACTACCCTCCTCGCTAACTGGCCCCAGGCTGCCGGGCCCAATAGCTCCTGGATCGTCGCCGATGCCAAACCGCCCGTCTCCTGGTCAGTTGCGCGCAACCAGAACATCCTCTGGCGCGCCCCGCTTCCCAATGGCGGACAATCCGGCATCGCCGTCTGGAACGATCGCATTTTCCTCACCACCTTCGAGCCATACAAACCCGGCTCTCCGAAATCCAGTGCTGTCATTCTCGGCCACGCCATCGATGCCCGCACCGGCAAAATCCTCTGGTCCGTCCGGCTCGAAGGTTCCGTCCCCAGCCCGCTGATGTACGCCTACAGCGACTCCACATCGCCCACGCCCATCACTGACGGCGCACACGTCTGGTTCTTCAACGCCAGCGGCGCCATGGGCTGCTGGGATTTCAATGGCAAAGAAATCTGGACGCGGCAATACAAGCCCTGGGGCGAACCCTACCCATTCAACAAACAACACGAACCCATCCTCTACGGCAACACGATCATTAGCGTTGAACCGGCCGACCCCGGCCCCAATCAGAAGCCCGGCTGGAACTATCTCCGCGGCATCGACAAACTCACGGGCAAGACTCTCTGGATCTCCGGCGACGGCGCTACCACCTATGTCACCTCCGTCTTCGGACACATGAAGGACGGCACGCCTGCCATCCTCACCGCGCGCGGCGGCTGGCACGACGTTCCCGAACGACCCGTCGGCCTCAGTCTCATCGACCTTCGTCCGCGGTCGGCAGGCAAAACCATCTGGCGTTACATTGCCGATACCGACGCCGACGGCAAACCGCTCGCCGTCCCCGGCTCACTCGCCGCGCCCACCTGGCAGGCGCTCTACGTGATGCACTGGGACCCGAAGTACGCCTACTGGTTCCGTCTCAATCCCGAAGAAAGTCATCTCGTTTTCGACAGTCAGACCGGCAAGCTCATCAGAGAGCAATCGCTGATCCGCAATGTCGATTACCGGCAGTGGGACCCCGCGGCGAACAAGTACATCGTGCATACGAACGTAAACCTTCGCGACATCCGCGAGCTTTCTCCGCGCAATCAGCTCAAGCCGAACGAAGTCATCCGCGTGATGCCCGCGTGGCATTGCAACATCGTCGTCGCGGGTTATCACTACTTCCTCACCACCACCGCGCACAATCGCAACAATCATCCGCCCGCGGGCAAGGCCGGGCCGTCGCACTCGATCGGGCGGGTCAATATCGAAACCGGGAAAGTGGAGTATCTCGAAGTGCCGGTCACCGTCATTCGCAAGCCGGGCGAGCCCGATAAGAAAATCTACGGCATCGCCGTCAACACGAAGACCGAAGACATCAATGGCAATGACGTCGCGGCCGAAACCCGCTCACAAACCGATGGCTGGCAGATTCCGGCCTTCTGGGGCAGCCCCGTCGCGCTCGGCAATAAGATTTATTTCACAACCATGCTGGGGATTACGTACGTTGTCGACGCCACCGCGAAAGTTCTCGACGAACATGCCCTGCTTGCAATTAACGATCTCGGGCCTTCCGGCGAAACGTGGAGTCTCAACACGCCGAGTTACAGCAACGGCCGTCTTTATCATCGGAGCCTGAAGGAACTGATCGCGATTGGCCATTAGCCGCTTAACATCCGGCTTCCACCTGCGTATAAGTGGAGGGGATTCTTATGCGCTGTCTTTTGCCGCCGATCCCGCTCGTGGCTCTGGCTCTCTTCGCCCAGGCTCCGCCAGTGGAGCGCTTCGAGGCGGCTTCCGTCCGTCCGAGTCAGCCGGCCGATCGCGGCACTGATTCCGCGGACCTCCCCGGACGCTACACAGCCACCAACCGAACACTTCGCGACCTCATTCGGGAAGCCTGGAACATCCGTGATTACCAGATCTCAGGCCCGGACTGGCTGGGCGCCGAACGTTTCGATATCGTCGCCAAGTTTCCTTTGAGCGCCACAGAAAAGCAACTCGGCGCCATGAAACAGTCCCTGCTCACGGAGCGCTTTGGCCTCCGGGTCCACACGGAAACCCGCAATCTGCCGGTCTACGGCATCGTCATCGCGAAAGCCGGGATCCGTTTCCATCCCGCGAAGCCAGACGCTCCGTCGCGCAACCTCATGAATGGCGGCCGCGGTTCGTACGACATGCGGGCAACGCGAAAAACCATGGTCGATCTCGCCGAAGCCCTTTCTTATTTCGCGGACCGCCCTGTGGAAGACATGACCGGCCTGACTGGTACATACGATTACACGCTCCGGTGGATGCGCGAAGACGCTCAGGCGTCCGCAAACGAAGCCGGCCAGAAGGTGCTTCCCACTATGCCGATTGCGATGGAAGAACAGCTCGGACTCCGGCTGGAACCGCGCAGCGCGCCCATCGACATGCTTGTGATCGACCACGTCGAAAAAACGCCCACGGAAAACTGACTCTTACTTCGCGGTCACCTTCAGCCCCGAAAAGTACCCTTCCGTCCCCGGTCCAATCCACAACGCCACGGCGCCGGTTGAATCCCCCAGCTTCAGATCGTTCACAATCAGACACGGCTGGGCGGCGCCGTTCACGTAGAGCCGCGCCTTCGTCCCTTCCACCGTGATCCGGTACTTCGTCCACACTCCGGGTTCCATATCCGCGTAGCTCTCATACTTCTCCGGGGCCTGCTGGCGCGACGCCGCATAATCGAAATCCGGATACTGGCTGTACTGCACGGAATGGTTCCGCCGGACCTGATCGTCCGCGCGCCCATTCGTCGGCCGCAGATAGATGTACTCATACTTCCCGTCCCTCATTCGGAACGCAATCCCGATGAATCCGCGCGCACCTCCCGCGGCGGCGCCGCCCGTTGCCGGCTTACCCGCCAGTTCCACTGCAATCTCGCCGTTGTGGAACGCCGCGCCCTTCACTTCAGCCCAGGCCTGCGCGTTTGGAACATTCCCGTCCTCCACGATCTTTACGCCGTGTTTGCCCATGTACTCGACGTCGGTGATCTGCACCCGATGAGCCGTAAGCTGAGCCGGCGTTTGCGCCAGAATCGCCGGCGCGGTTGCCAGCAGTGTGGAAAGAACGGTGAACAGTACGCGCATAAAGAACTCCTTGTCAGTCTATATACGCGCACGGCGCGAAATTGTTCGCATCCTGGCACTTGTAATTGCTTCGGATCGCCATTTCGTGCCCGCCGGGATTGTAAAACCTTGCAACGTAAGGTGCTTTCGGGCCGCTTCCCGCCCTATACTCAACACCAGATACAGCCGTGATGCGTCACTCAACACGGAACAATAACGGGGCAGTCTATGAAAAAGATCCTGACATCCACTCTGGCCGCTCTGCTGGCCGTTGGACCCATTTCGGCGCAGCAGCCAACCGTCACCTTTGTCGCGAAAACCACCCTTGTCATCATTGACGTCGCCGTGAAGGACAAATCCGGCAAGGTCATCGAAAACCTCAAGCAGGGCGATTTCACCCTTACCGAAGACGGCAAGCCGCAGCAGATCTCCGTCTTCGAATTTCAGAAGCTCGATCTCGATCACCCGCCCGCGCCCGAAGCCCGGCCCATGACGGCGACCGGCGCGCCTGCGCCCGCCGCTGTCTCCGTGAAGCCTGGCACGCCGCAGCCCATCATCCGCTACCAGGATCGCCGGCTCGTGGGCATGCTCTTCGACTTCAGCACCATGGCCCCCGCTGAACAAATCCGCATTCAGAAGAGCGCTCTCGATTTCATTCACAACGGTCTGAAGCCCGCTGACCTCGTCACGGTGATGTTCGCCTCCACCGGGCCCGTTGAAGTCGTCCAGGATTTCACCGACGACAAAGACCTGCTCGAAACGGCCATCAAAAAATTCCACATCGGCGAAGGCTCCGATCTGGCCGATAATCTTGGCTCCGGTGATACGTCCGACGACAATACCTTCTCGCCCGACCAGTCCGAGTTCGATATTTTCAACGTCGATCGCAAGTTCTATACCATTCAGAACGCCGCCAAACTGCTCGCCGGCTATCCCGAGAAGAAGGCGCTCCTCTATTTCTCGAGCGGCATCACGCAATCCGGCATGGATAATCAGGCCGAACTGATCAAGCTTATCAACGTCGCAAAAAAAGCCAACGTCGCCATCTATCCCGTGGATGCGCGAGGCATGACCGCTTCCGCTCCCGGTGGCGATGCGACCACGAAATCCGGCAGTGGCGCCAGTCTCTTCACTACCAATACATCCTCCAGCGGCGGCCGTGGTGGGGGACGCGGCGGCGCCGCCAACGACTCGGCTCAGGAAACCCTTTCCACCATGGCCTCCGATACCGGCGGCAAGCTCTTCGCCGAAGACAACAATCTCACCCTCGGCATGGAACAGGCGCGCGACGACATCAGCAGCTATTACATCCTCGGCTACTACAGTTCAAATATGAAGACGGACGGCAAGTATCGCACCGTGAACGTGAAGCTGAATCGTCCCGATATCGCCGGCGCGAAGCTCGATTACCGTCATGGCTACTTCGCCGATAAGGAATTCCGGAAATACAGCGGGACTGACAGAGACGATCAGCTCCAGGAAGCGCTCAATCTGGGCGATCCCCTCACCGATCTCAACCTCGCGGCCGAAGTGAACTGGTTCCGCCTGGCGCGGGATCGCTACTTTGTTCCGCTCAGCGTGAAAATTCCGGGCGCCGAGATCGCGCTCGCGAAAAGCAAGGGTAATGCGAAGACCGAGCTCGATTTCATCGGGCAGCTTCGCGATAACAAGAACCAGATGCAGAGTCAGGTAGCGGATAACATCAAAATCCGGCTTGACCAGCAATCGCTCGCTGAACTGAACAGCCGGACCATCGCGTACGATACCGGTTTCACCGTGCCGCCCGGCTCGTACAAGCTGAAATTCCTCACGCGTGAAAACGAAACCGGCAAGATGGGGACTTACGAAACGTCATTCGTCATTCCCGATCTGTATGGCGACACAGGAACCCTGAAGACCAGCAGTATTGTGCTCAGCAGCCAGCGCACGGCGCTGAAGGAATCGGTGGGCAAGGCGGACGCGCACAGCAAACTGACGGAATCGAATCCGCTCGTGAGCGAAGGCCAGCAACTGGTTCCCAGCATCACCCGCGTCTTCCGCAAAGACCAGAACCTTTACCTCTATGCGGAAGTCTATGACCCGACCGCAGGCCCCGATCAGAAGCCGGACATCGCGGCTACTCTCACGTTCTACCGGGGCGCGAACAAAATGTTCGAATCGCAAACGGTGCACCTCAAGACGTTTCTGCCGAAGCGCGGTCTGACCGTGCCCGTGCAGTTCCAGGTACCTCTGTCGAAACTGCCCACAGGCGTCTACACCTGCCAGCTTAATCTCGTGGACGTGAACGGAAAGAAATTCGCCTTCCAGAGGGCCGAGCTTAAAATTTATCCGCCTGCCGCGAAGTAGGGAGCTCGTTATAAACTCAATGCGATGTTCCGCATTGTTCTCCTCTTCCTGCTCACGGCGTTGCCGGCCGCCGCGCAACCGCAGCCGCTCGATATTTACTGGATCGACGTCGAAGGCGGCGCTGCGACGCTGATCGTGACTCCGAATGGCCAGTCACTGCTCGCCGATACCGGCAATCCGGGCAACCGGGACGCGCAGAGAATCTTCGACGTCGCGTCCAAAACCGCGGGCCTCAGGAAAATCGACTACGTCCTGATCACGCATTTTCACGGCGATCATGTCGGCGGCGTTCCGGCGCTGGCGAAGCTGATTCCGATCGATCACTTTCTCGACCATGGCGATTCCGTCGAGAAGGATTCCGGAGGCGGCCCCGTCTGGCAGGCATACCTCGCGGCGGCCGGAGCAAAACGGCAGTCGTTGAAACCGGGCGACAAAATCCCGCTCAAAGGCGCGGACGTCGAAATCGTCAGCGCCGCAGGCAAGATACTCCAGACGCCGATGAAGGACGGCGGTCCCAACTCGCTTTGCGCAAGCGCGCAAAACAAGGCACTGGACACCAGCGAAAACGCGCAGAGCATGGGCTTCGTTCTCGCGTACAACAAATTCCGCTTTCTCAACCTTGGCGATCTCACGTGGTCCAAGGAAATGGAACTCGCCTGCCCGAATAACAAAATCGGCAGCGTGACTATCGTGCAGGCGACCCATCACGGCTTTTACGAAGGCTTTTCCGGCGCGCCCGCTTTATACGAAGGAGTGAAGCCGCAGGTTGTTGTGGTGAATAACGGAGCCACCAAAGGTCTCCGCGCGCCGGCTTACGACTCCATCGCGAAGATCCCCGGCCTCGAAGCGATCTGGCAGGTTCATTTGGCCGTGGGCGCCGATGGTGGTCACAACACGGATGGAAAGCGAATCGCGAATGACGACCCCAGAGATCCCGGCGCGACTCTCGACGCAGGCCACTGGATCAAAGCTTCCATTGGGAGCGATGGCAAGTACACCATCACGAACAGCCGGAATCGCTACACCGAAACCTACCGCGCCCGGTAAGTCTGCCTCTTAATCGTCGTCGTCATCGCCGCGATATTTCTTCGCGGCCTTGACGAACGGTCCGGGCATCGCCACCTGGCTCTCTCCCGGATAGGGCCGCGTCCATCCCGTTGACGAATACCACGTCACATGATTCAGGAAGTTCGGGTCCACGGCGTCGGCCTTGTCGTACTTGCCCTTCATCACCTCAGCCGTCGCCTTGAGCCAGGCCTTCTGCATCGGGCTGAATAATTCCGCCTTCTGCGTCTGAGCCGGGAGTTCCGGTCCGTAGTTGATCGGAATCACCGCCGCCAGATGGGTGTACGGCGTGAGATCAGGCGTGTTCTGGAATGCGTCGAACATAGGAGACGCCACCAGATCGAACTGCGTCAGCGGCTGCATGCCCAGAATATTCTCAATCGTGCGATTGATGTTCTCGGCCGTATATGTCGTATGAATGGTCTTGCCCTTGCCCGGCGCCTGCGGAGCCGCCGTATAAGGGCTGATGATATATACCGGCTGGCGGTGCCCATCCACGTGATCGACGCCGCCCTGCGAATCGTCTTCCTCCACAAAGATCGCCGATTGCCCCCAGACCTTGCTGTGACTGATCGCATCCACCAATCGGCCCAGCGCCAGATCGTTGTCCGCCTGGTAATTGATCGGATACGGCTGTCCCTTCGTGGTTCCGGCGGTGTGGTCGCTCGGAAGCCACACGATCGTCAGGTTAGCAACCTGATTGGCCGCATCCTGGCGCTGGAACTCCGGTATCCAGTAATCGATTCGGTACTGATCCGGAATCGTGAGATTGAACGGCGCATAATGCGGGTCCAGGATCTTGGCCGCGGATGGAACCTGCGAGGTCACTTGAATTGCATCGTCCGGAACAATGCAGCTCGTTTTCGGCGCTTTCCCTTCCTTGCACATCGCTGTGCTGTAGTAATCGCTCCAGGTATAGCTCGATCCATCCGCTTTTTTGGCGATCTTTGCGTGATCGCTCCACTCTCCATAGAGCCGTACGGAAAGTCCCTTGGCTTCCGCCGCTGTCCACAGGAAGCCCTTTGGTGTATTTGCCAATGCGTCGTCGGAATTGCCGCCGGGATACGAGCGAATAAAATCCGGCGCCAGAATGTCGTTCGAGTAAAACGACCCCGACATCGTGATCCACGGATGGCCGTCCGCCGACTGACGGCTCGGAGCATACACATTATCCAGAAGCGGGAATCGCTTCACAAATTCATGCTGGTTTGGAACCCCGGACGCAAAGATTGCAAGCGATGGGTCGCCGTTGCCCCACGTCACGTCTCCCAGCATCTGGTCATACGTGCGGTTTTCTTTGATGATCAGAAAAACATGCTTGATGAGAGATGGCTCACCGATATGCCGCGGAACCGCCACCGGCGCAGCGGTCTTGTCCACGAATTCCGGCCCCACTTCGATGTTCGTCGTCAGATTCCATTGATTGTTGTCGAAAACCTGTTTAGTGAACTTCGCCAGTTCGCCTGCGTTCGGCAGCGGGATCACATTGACTGCGCCCGTATCCTGGTGCGTGCTGAATCCCGCGCGGTTATTGGCAAGCGGAACGTGCGTGCCCAGTCCCTTGTCGTCGGCCACAACAAGGTCCTTCGGCGCTTTGTCCCAGGTAATGGAGGTGGGGAAATAGCCGGTCGGAATGTAGCCGATAACCGGATGCGCGTCACGTCCCTGAAGATTGACCACCGCCACCGCATTCGCCTGGCCCAGCGTGACATAAGCCTGCCCGGCATCGGTCACCGCAACTCCGTTCGGCCCGGCGCCGAAGAATCCGCCCGCAATGGGAACGCTGAGATCGATCGTGCGCGCTACTTCATTCTTCTGCAGGTCGATAACGGACAGGCTGTCGCCATACGCATTGGCAACGTAGAGAGTGCTTCCGGAAATCGTCATGCCTGCAGGATGCAGGCCGACCGCGATCGACTTCACCTCTTTGGCCGTAGCCAGATCGACAACCGACACAGTGCCGGTGATCGCAAAAGCGTCTTTCCTGTCGACGACGATCGGTGTTCCATCGGAAACGTTCGTGAAATCGTCGCGCGTGGCAGTGCGCCCGCCTTCATTGCTGACGTATGCGTATTGGCCACGGACCACAACGCTGTTCGGCGCATTGCCAACCGGAATCTGAGCGATCAGCTTCGCCGGCGAAGAAGCCAGATCGATCACGCCCAGGGTATTGGCCGCGTTCAGCGCGACATATCCACGCTTGCCATCTTCAGAAATCGCGATGCCGCCGGGGTTGATGGATTTTGCGTTGTGATAAGGCCGTCCATCGGCGGGCGGAGGCGGCAATTCGATGCTCTGACTGTTGGTTACGAGGCCCGTCTTCGAGTCCATTCTGGCGACGATGACGTGGTTATCGTCCTGGCTGAAGAACAGCGTCCTGCCGTCCGCCGAATACGTAATACCCGTGAACGATCCCGCCTTACTGGGGACCGATTCCGTGCCCTTCATCGAACTCGGCGTGAAGCGCTGCAGGACCTGACCGGTGGCGCTGTTGAAGATGATGATCGGCTGCGGCGAACCCATCAGCAAAACAGCGCCCGTATGAATCCTGCTATTCGGGTTGAGCGCGACGGATTTTGCCCGTACCGGCGAACCGAGATCGATCATCTTTCCGGCGGGCGTCAGCGTCTGATTGTCCGATACGACAATTGAACCGTCCTTCTGCGGACCGACAGTACGGTTGGGATTTTGACCCTGGATCAGGACTGCCGCCGAGCCGGCCAATAGCAGAATCTGCACATATCGCTTCTGAATCATCTGGCTTTCCGACCCGAATCATATCGCGAATCTCATTGCGCCTGCTTTACAATTCGATTTCATTTGTACGCAGGCGCGCTCTTTCTGGAAACCGGCATGCTACTTTCGGACTGGAAGGAGCGGCCTCCCGCATGGGTAAATTTCTGCTCGGTCTGGTGACCGGCGCAATTCTCGTCGTTCTGATTGGAGTGATTGGTTTTTTCGCGGTCGCCTCCCTGCGTTCGAAGCCGCCCGCTGTCGCCGATGATTCCACGCTTGTCCTTCATCTGTGGGGTTCGGTGCCCGAGAAGCCGCCGGTCGGGTTTGACATTCCGGGCGTGGCCTCGCGCAATTCCATCACGGTTGAAAACGTGTGGAGCATGCTGCGCCGGGCCGCGCAGGATAGCCGCATCAAGGCCGTGATCTTCGAGCCGGAAGGCGCGGACGTGGGCTGGGGAACGATGCAGGAGATTCGCGCCGATCTCGAGGCGTTCCGCAAATCCGGCAAGCCGCTCTATGCGTTTCTGAAATCGCCCAGTCTGCGCGATTACTACATGGCGACGGCGGCGTCGCGTATCTACATGCCGCCGAGCGACCTGCTGAATCTCAAGGGCATCGGTTTCCAGTTGATGTATTTCAAGAACACGCTGGATAAGCTCGGCGTGACCGTGGATGTGGAGCACGCGGGCGCCTATAAGGATTACGGCGATCAGTTTACGCGCGCGTCGATGAGCCCGGAGACGAAGGAAGTCATGAACAGCCTCGCGGACGGGCTGTATGGCGATCTGCTGAGCGCGATTGCGAAGGGCCGCAACAAGAATGTGGATGCCGTGCGGGCGCTGATCGACCAGGGTCCGTTTCTCGCGAAGCAGGCGAAGGCCGACGGGCTGGTGGACGAGCTTCGTTATGAAGACCAGGTTTTCGGCGAGATGAAAACGGAGCTTCATCAGAGTGAGCTGAAGAGAATTTCCGAGAAGGAATATTCCGCGGTGAGCGATGCTTCCGCGGGCATGGCGGCGCAGGACCAGGTTGCGTTTGTGGTGGCGGAGGGCACGATCCAGCGCGGCGACGATTCCGATGGACTGCAGTCCGGCGATTTCGATCGCATGCTGGAGCGGGTGGGAAGCGATTCGCGCGTGAAGGCGGCGATCATTCGCATCAATTCGCCGGGCGGGGAAGTGGTGGCGTCCGATGATATGTGGCGCGCGCTCAATGAGCTCAAAAAGAAGAAGCCGCTCGTGATTTCGATGGCGGATGAAGCGGCGTCGGGCGGTTATTACATGGCGATGACGGGAAGTCCGATCGTCGCGGAGCCCGGCACGCTGACGGGATCGATCGGCGTGGTTTTTGGGAAGCCCAATCTGCACGGACTCTACGACAAGCTCGGCATCACGAAGGAAACGGTGAGCCGTGGCAAGTTTGCGCTGATTGATTCGGATTATTCGTCTCTGAATCCGGAAGAAAGCGCCAAGCTCAAGGAAGGGATCGACGCGACGTATCAGGACTTTTTGGAGAAAGTGTCGGCTTCGCGTAAGCGGCCGGTGAGCGATATCGCGCCGGTGGCGCAGGGCCGCGTGTGGCTGGGCGATCAGGCTCGCGATAAGGGTTTGGTGGATTCGCTGGGCGGCATCGATGCGGCGATCGCAAAGGCGCGGCAGTTGGGCGGCATTCCGTCATCGAGCCGCGTGGGGCTGGTGCTTTATCCGGGAAAGAAATCGCTGTTCGAATACATCGCCGACACGCTTGGCGCGGGTAGCAGCGGCGGAGATGATGCAATCGATGGGGTGATCAAACGCGTGATCAAGGATCCGCGGCTTCGCGTCTGGGCCCACCCGGGGATGATGCGGATGATGCCGTTCTCGCTCGAATTTCAATGAGTCCGTGTGGGTCAGCGCTTCGGCTGAAGCCCCGACCCACATGGCCAAAAACGGATTAAGCGGGTTTCGAAACCGGCCCGGGAGCCAGTTCGCGGCTCGAGATGACCCGGTCGATGATGCCGTATTCCACTGCTTGTTCCGAACTCATGATGTAATCGCGGTCGACGTCGCGCGCAATGCGTTCCAGCGGCTGATTGCTCGCATCCGCCAGGATCTTGTTCAGGATTTCGCGCATGCGCAGGATTTCCTTGGCGTAGATGTCGATATCCGCCGCCTGTCCGGCCAGACCCTGCATGGAGGGCTGGTGAATCATGATGCGCGAATTCGGCAGGCTGAAGCGCTTGCCTTTCGTCCCGGCGGCCAGCAGCACGGCCGCCATCGACGCCGCCTGTCCCACACAGATCGTCACAATATTCGGACGAACGAACGCCATCGTGTCCAGAATCGCCAGACCCGCGGTGATCGATCCGCCGGGCGAATTGATGTAGATCGAAATGTCGCGCTCGGGGTCTTCCGCTTCGAGGAACAACAACTGGGCAATGATCAGGTTGGCGACGTTGTCGTCCACCGGCGTACCCAGAAAAATGATGTTTTCCTTCAGCAGGCGCGAGTAGATATCGTAGGCGCGTTCGCCCCTCGACGTCTGCTCGACAACCATGGGGACCAGTACGGAATTATTCATTCGTTACCTTTCAATCAGTTTGGATGACGCCGAGGCGCGCGGGGATTCCACGCATGCACTCAACCACATGATACGACCTGCCTGGCAGAAATGCTCAGCGCGGCGTGATCAAACCGCCGAGTTTGTCGGTCTCACCGGCCGCGGTGCGCGGGAAACGCACGGAATAAGCTTCGAGATATTTCAGGCCGGAGCCGGTGTTGTAGATAACGACCTGATCTTCCGTCTTCAGGAAGCCATCGCGAACCAGCCGTTCGGCGACGGCGACGCAGGCCGCGCCTTCCGGGGCCGCGAAGACGCCGTCGTTCGACGCAAGGCGAATACCGGCGTCCATCAGGTCGCGATCGGAGACAGCGATGGCCGTACCGCCGCTTTCGCGGACAGCGGCGAGGGTGAGACGGTCGCCGAGCGGCTTCGGCACGCGGAGTCCCGCCGCGACGGTGGATGCGCCCTCCCAGAACTGGCTGGCTTCGGCGCCCTGCTCGAACGCGCGAACGATCGGCTGGCAGCCTTCGGCCTGTACTGCAATCATTTTCGGACGCTTTGAGCCGATCCAGCCGAGCGCTTCCATCTCGGCGAAGGCTTTCCACATCCCGATCATGCCCACGCCGCCGCCGGCAGGATAAAGGATGGCGTCGGGCAGCGACCAGCCCATCTGCTCGGCCAGTTCGTAGCCCATCGTTTTCTTGCCTTCAATACGATAGGGCTCTTTGAGCGTGCTGATATCGAACCAGCCCTCGGTTTTGCATTTCTCGCCGACGATGCGGCCGCAATCGCTGATGAGGCCATCGACCAGCGTGACCTTCGCGCCGTAGGCTTTGCATTCGATGAAATTCGCCTGAGGCACGTCGGCCGGCATGTAGATGTGGGCCTCAATGCCGGCCGCGGCGGTGTAGGCCGCGAGTGCGCTGGCCGCGTTTCCGGCGGAGGGGATCGCGATGGCTTTAATGCCGAGTTCCACGCACATGGAGACGGCGCAGGAGAGCCCGCGGGCCTTGAAGGAACCGGTGGGATTCATGCCTTCGTCCTTCAGCCAGAACCCGTTTGTCCGACGGAGGTGGAGGAGCGGGGTCATCCCCTCTCCAAGTGAGATAATCGAGGTTTGTGCGCGCACCGGCAACGCGGGTGCGTATCGCCACATGGAATTGAGGGCGGTGGCGAGCGATTCCTTCCGCCATTCGGTTTTCAGGCGGGCGAGGTCGTAGCGGACGAGGAGCGGTCCGCCGCAGTCGCAAAGGTTCCAGCGGCGGCCGGCTTCGAATTTTTTATTGCACAGGCTGCACTCGAGGTGCGTCAGACAGGTTTGGGGCATGATCAGGCTTTTCTATCTTATCGGTCTCTGTGTTCTGGCCCTGCCGCTTTCGGCGCGTGAAAGCATCGTTCTCAAAACCGGCTTCGAGCTGACGGCCGACCGGCATGAGGTCGATGGGGCCACCATGCGGATTTATTCGGACGGGGGCGAGACCGAGATTCCGGCCAGCCTTGTGACCCGGATCGACCATATGGACGATCCGCCGCCCGCGCCTGCCACGAAACCGGCGGCCACTGTTCCGCCTCCCGCGCCTCTGAAGCCGCAGCCCGTCGATCTGTCGCCGGCAGCGCTTGCCCAAAGCGCGGCGAGCAAATACTCGCTTCCGGCGGCGTTCGTGACGGGCGTGATGAGGGTGGAATCCGGCCTCAATCCGGCGGCATTGTCGCCGAAGGGCGCAATCGGTCTGATGCAGTTGATGCCGGATACGGCGAAGGACCTGGGGGCGGATCCATCCAAACCGGCGGAGAACGCAGATGCCGGAACGCGGTATTTGCGGGACCTCCTGGAGAAGTATGAGAACGATCCGAATCAGGTGGTTTTAGCGCTGGCGGCCTATAACGCCGGTCCGGCGGCGGTCGAAAAGTATCACGGCGTACCTCCTTATCCAGAGACCCGCGAGTATATTTTGCGGGTTTTAAAGGCCTGGAAGCCGGCTTTGGCCGTCAAATAGGCGTTTTCTGAATCCCGGGGGCAGGGCCGGGCATCCAACACGGGAATGATCCTTGCAGCAACTTCGTCCGGGTCAGGTTGGGAACCCGGATATTTCGCAAACTCGCACGCTGCGGGCCGGTCTTCAGGAGCGGCTGCTGCGCGAGCGTGGGAGAATGGAGCATCGCGCGACATGGCAATTGAAACCATTCCAGCACCGCCTGTGGAAGCCCCCAGCGACGAACTGGACCTGGTGGCGCGCGCCAAGACTGGCGACAGCGCCGCTTTTTCCTTATTAATCAACCGCTACGAAGGCAAGATTTTTCGTTTGGCGATGAACATTACCCAGAACCGGGAGGACGCCGAAGATGTGCTTCAGGAGGCGTTTTTCAAGGCGTTCGAACACATCGATCAGTTCCAGGGTAATTCGAAGTTTTATACGTGGATCGTGCGCATAGCCGTAAATCAGGCGCTGATGAAGCTGCGCAAGCGCAAGAGCGACCGCACTGTTTCGCTCGATGAGCAGATCGATACCGGCGAAGACATGGTGGTGCGGGAAGTGGCGGCCTGGGACCCGGATCCGGAGGAGCGCTTCTCGCGCGAGGAAATGAGCCAGATCCTCAGCGAGGCGATCGACGGTTTGACGCCGATTTATCGCACGGTCTTCACGCTTCGGGACGTTGACGGGCTTTCGACGGAGGAAACGGCTGAGGCGCTCGACCTCAGCGTTCCGGCTGTCAAGAGCCGGCTCCTCCGGGCAAGGCTGCAACTGCGCGATAAGCTCAACCGCTTCTTTAAGCGCAAAGGAGACGACGCCTTTGCTTACATGTAAGGAGTTTTTGTCGGAGCTTTCCGACTACCTGGATGAGAAGACGAGCCTGGAGCTTCGCGATAAGCTCCAGCGTCATATCACCGAATGCCCGAACTGCTGGGTCATCTGCGATACGACGAAGAAGACCATCCAGGTTTATAAGGGCATGCAAAGCTGTACGATTCCGGATGACGTGCATGCCCGGCTGATGGCGGCCGTGGAACGGAAGATGGCCGCGACGAAAAAGACGGAGTAGTCGGGCTCCGGCCTTCCACCAACTCAGGCGACTTCGAGCATCTCAACGAGGGACACCGGTTCCGGCACTTTCTCGCCGTGAAGCCGCATACCATCGATATGAAATTCAATGGCCTCGGCAATCAGTGTCCGCGCCTCTTCCATCGTTTTTCCCACAGCTACGCAGCCCGGGAGGTCAGGTACGGTAGCGCCGACGCTGGAAGGCCCTTGCTCGAAAACGACAGCGTATTTCATTCTTCGATGTCTGCCTGCTTCATTATATTCTTCAACGTACCCACTGGAACCTCAGTGGAAGGATGCCCCGCAACGGTGACTGTACCTGGCTTGGTTGCGTGGTGATACTGGCGATGGCTGCCTTTCTGCCGCACCATTTTCCAGCCATCGTCCTCGATCTTTCGAATGGCGTCCCGAACTTTCACCTGCTCATATTACAACTGAGCAGATCGGGCGACGCGGCGGATATGCGCGTCTATCGTGGTTCTCATCTCGGCTCGGTAATCACCTGAAACCCGCCAACGGAGTGACTGAACTCGGGACAAGAGTATTTATAACCTGCCGAATGCTTCGGGGGCAAGCCGGTCAGAAGTTTTGATTGGGCAACGCCAGGCAAACAACCGCCAACAGGGTGTGGACTGAAATCAGAACGACAGGGGCGCGCGACAGCCGTACGCTTCGATTTGCAAGCCCGAGAATGAGGCCGTATGTCGGGTACTGGATGATGGCCAGCGCGATGAATGAAGCTGTTATGGAACTCAAGAAGACCGTCGAAAGCATTGTCCACGGGAATAGGGCCTTCGCTAGAAGATAATTGCCGTGGCCCGCGCCAGCCGACATCATTCCGAGCGCGAGCCCAACGGGTGTAAGCACAAGTGACACCACGAACGGCTTCCAGAAGGGTCTGTGCTTGCCGGGAACTATTAGGCCATACTACACGGTACCTGTCAGCCTTTCACCTGAGCGGAGGGTACGGCAACGCAGGGATGCGACCAGAGCGCCATTCTGGCGGAAAGGCGGTAGATGCCGGGAGCGCGAGGGCAGAGCCCTTGCAGTGAGATAAGCCGGATTCCCTTGGTGATGTCTGCGTGGTTTTGGTCCGCCGACCGCCTGGCCGGTTTTGGGTGATCCCCGAGGCCATCTCTGCAGGCAAGAAATCCTTTTGCTCCAGCTTTTCCCACGCTGCAAGCGATCGATCTACAGTCTCCTTTGCGAGGCTTCGAATTGGATTCACCGGTAGTTCCACGGGGTCCGCGAAACGCCGAGTCTGATCGAGCGTGATCCCTTCCAGACTTTTACTTTTCCCGAACTCCGTGCCAGTTGGTGGCCCGGCAGGTAAGGCGCGGTCGCGACGAAATCATACCAGGGCGAGAGCACCGGTGATCGGGAAACAGCAGCGACCGCTTCTTCAGCGTATGTCACCATTGCCGATCAATATCTTCCAGAAAAGGCCCAACCTTTCCTGTTGACAATACTGAATGGTTCAGTTTAGTATTGCCTAATGATCCGCGTCGAACATCTGACCAAGACTTTTGGCGAGATCCAGGCCGTCCGCGATGTGACTTTCGAGGTCGGCATGGGGGAAATTTTCGCGTTCCTTGGCCCGAACGGGGCCGGGAAAACCACCACCATTAAAATGTTGACGACTTTGCTCCGGCCGACCGGGGGGAAGATCGAAATCGACGGGCTCGATCCGTCGAGTCAGCAGAACGAAGTCCGCAAGCGCTTTGGGATCGTCTTTCAGGATCCGAGTCTCGACGACGAACTGACAGCGCTGGAAAACCTGGAACTGCACGGCGCGCTTTACGAAGTGCCGCGCAAGACCCGCATCGAACGCAGCGAAAGCCTGCTGAAGTTGTTCGAACTGTGGGACCGGCGTAACAGTCCGGTCAAACAGTTTTCGGGCGGCATGCGGCGGCGGCTTGAAATCGCGCGCAGTCTGCTGCACGTGCCGAAAATCATCTTCCTCGACGAACCGACGCTCGGTCTCGATCCGCAGACCCGCAATCAGCTCTGGGCGCAGGTGAAGAAACTCAATGAGGAAGAGCGCGTCACGGTGTTTCTCACCACGCACTACATGGACGAGGCCGACCGTACCGCGCACCGGATCGCGATCATCGACCACGGCACGATCGTGGCGATGGGAACGCCGGCCGAACTGAAGGCGCAGACCAATTCGGATTCGCTCGAAGGGGCGTTCCTGGCGCTGACTGGCAATACCATTCGTTCTGAGAGCGCCGATTCCGCACAGAGTCTCAGAAATATGGCCCAGATGTGGAGGAAGAAACGATGACAACCATCTACGTGCTCTGGCTCCGCCAGGTGAAGCGGTATCTGCGCTCCAGGCCCCGCATTATTGCATCGCTTGGCCAGCCGCTGCTCTACCTGCTCAGCTTCGGATTCGGCTTCGGCGCGATCTTCGCGAAGGCGGGGCAGGGGAATTACATCCAGTTCCTCGCGCCCGGCATGATCGGGATGACGATTCTGTTCACCTCGATCTTTTCCGGCATCGAGTTGATGTTCGACCGCCAGTTCGGCTTTCTGAAAGAGATGCTGGTGGCGCCGCAGCCGCGCCTGCTGCTGATGATCGGCCGCACGCTCGGGGGCGCAACAACCGCGATCTTCCAGGGCGTTATTGTAGTTGTGATCTGCATGCTCTGCGGCTTCCGCCCGACCTCGCTTTTGGGGATTCCACTGGCGTTCGGTTACATGGTTCTGATCTCGGTGATGTTCACCGCGCTCGGGACCGCGATCGCCTGCTCGCTTTCGGATATGCAGGGCTTCCAGATGGTGATGAACTTTCTGGTGATGCCCATCTACTTCCTCTCAGGCGCGCTGTTTCCGCTCAAGGACATCCCGGCGATCATGAAGTTCTTCGCTGCGATTGATCCGCTGTCTTACGGAGTGGACGGTATGCGAAGCGCTTTGATTCATCAGGGCGTATTTGGCGAACTGCTGGATATCGCAGTACTTGGCGGTCTCACGCTGGCGTTTCTGGCGATCGGCGCCAGGCAGTTCTCGAGGATCGAGGCATAAAGGGACGTGGCGCGTACGCCCAGCGCCACGGCGCACAGGAAGGTGCTCGATGCCGCTATCCAGCTCATCGGGGAGCGCGGCATCGACGGCACCAGCATGGACGCGATTGCTCAACTCTCAGGCGTAAGTAAGGCAACGGTATACAAGCACTGGAAAGACAAAGAATCGCTCTGCCTGGATGTGCTCGGCAGCCTGGTAGAGCCGTTGCCTGACTTTGATACCGGCAGTCTGCGGCAGGATCTGATCGAATATCTGAAGTTCCTTTTCCGGTTTGAACGGCCGGAGCGGCTGATGAAGATCTGGCCGCGAATCATCGGTCACGCCGCGGCGAATCCGAATTTCGCGCTTGCGCTCCAGAAGCACGCTTTCCAGCCACGAAGGGAACTGGTAGCGCGGATTCTGGCGCGCGGAGTGAATAGGGGGGAGTTTGTGCCTGAGGTAGACCCGAATTTTGCCATGGACCTGCTGATCGGACCCATCATGCACCGGCGGTTTGCCGGGAACCTGATGTCCGAGGACTTCCCCGAGCAGGTGGTGGATGTCGTCCTGAAGGGGCTCACCTCGCCGCCCCGCTCAACCGATCCCGGTCAGTACTGGCCGAACCGGTGGTGGACGTCGCCTCAGAAGGGCTAACCTCCTGAAAACCCGCCTGAACGGACTACAATAGAGAAATCACGGCTCGATTCTGCACGTTTGGCGCGTCCGAGCGTCATGATTGTTGTGGAAGTGGCCGCATTTGCGCGAGTTGCCGGAATGACGGAACAAAACCGATCGGCAATGCAGGAAGGTCCGGGCGCCGGCGACGCCGCGGGTCTGCGCGAGGGGTTTGTCACCGAACACCTGCGGCGCGTTTTCCTGCTGATTTACCGGATGGTCGGGAGCGTCCATGACGCCCAGGACCTGACGCAGGAAGCCTTTATCAAGGCGCTGCAGCGGCAGGATCAGCTCAAAGACGAACAAAAGGCGGCGCATTGGCTTTCGCGGATCGCGACCAACACGGCGCTCGACTTCCTGCGGCGCGGCAAGCGCGTGGCGTTCGTGGAGTTGGGTGAAGCCCCGGAAAGACATCTGGAATCGGCCGAAGACTCGCTGCTGCGTGGGGAGCAGAGAGACTGGCTGGCCTCGGCGCTGGAGCGTTTGACTCCGCGCGAGCGTGCGGCTCTCGTCCTGCGCGACGTGGAAGATCTGCCGGCGGAAGAAGTGGCGCGACGGCTGGGCTGTTCGCGCGCCACCGTGCGATCCCACATTGCCAACGCGCGGATCAAGATTCGGAAATATGGCGAGAGCCGGAAGGCAGGGAAGCGATGAGCGGGCATCCATCGGAAGCCGAACTCGCATTGCTGGCCGGCGGCGATTGCGGCTGGCTCGAGCGGCTGCGCCTGAACAATCACGTTTCCCACTGCGGCGATTGCCAGGACGCGATGGCGTCGTTTGCGGACATTCGTACTTCGCTTCGCGAGATGGCGCTGCCCGCGGTGGCGGTGGAAGACGCCAAATGGCAGCGGCTGGCGGGCGAAATGCGCGCCAATATCCGGCTGGGGCTGGCGGCTGGCGAATGCGTCGCCGCAACCCCGGTGGAATCGGCTCCGAAGGCCTGGTTTCCGCGATTTGCGTACGGCGCGGCGGGAGTCGTCTTACTGGTGGGCGCCGGGATGTTTCTGCGCGGATTGCTGCCGCGCCCGGATCTTCCGCTCGCGCGGGCGACAGTGGTGGAATCGACCGCCAAAGGGATTCAGGTTCGAACCACAGCCGGGACCATGACGTTGCTCAACCAGAGCGATGCGGAACCGGACCAGACGATTACATCGCAGGGGGCGGTTCGCGCCCGCTATGTGGATGGAAATACCGGTACGGTGACGATCACGAGCGTGTATGCGGAGTAGCTCTCACACTTCGCCTGTGCTGGCGGTCATGCTGTCACTGGTCGCCGCGCCAGTGGTGCTTGCGCAAACGCCAGCGTTGCGCGCAGGCAGTGACGCCGCAAGTTCAGTCAAGATCGATCTGCCGGCCGATTCGCCGGTGACGCTGATTTCCGCGAGCACAGGACAATCCCAGGTGACGCCGCGCGGCGGCATGCTGGTGCTCGATCTGCACATGTCGCTCACGCTGCGGAATTCGGCGTCGCGCGCGGTGCGCGGCGTGGTTCTGCTGATTACGGCGCAGGAATTTACGCCGGGCGGCAAGGGCGCGGTGGCGCGTCCCTGCATCGATATTCCGCCGGGGCAGAATTTCACGCTGCCGGTAGATCTGAAGCTGGCGAAGCCGGTGCAGCAGGCGGGCGGCCCGCTGGTGCATGTGCAACTCGATGGCGTGGTTTTCGACGACCTGAGTTTCTATGGCCCCAATCGTCTGAAGTCTTCGCAGCGCGATCTGACGCTGTGGGAAGTGGAGGCGCAGCGCGATCGCGCTTACTACAAGCAGGTACTTCAGGCGAAGGGCGAAGACGGCTTGCGGCGTGAGGTGCTGACGAGCATGGCGAAGGCGGGTGAGCGTCCGCAACTGGATGTGGCGCTTTCGCGCGGCCGCGCGGTCGGTTCGGTGGTTGCCGCCGGCGCGGCGGCGGATCCCCCGGCGCATTTCGCGTTCCTGCGGATGCCGGACGAACCCGTGCTGCCGGTGCAGGGGCAGGCTTCGATTGCAGGAAACGAAGTCAGCGCGCCCTGGATTGAAGTGCAGAATCTTTCGAAGAAGCCTGTGCGCTATGTCGAGATTGGCTGGGTGGTACAGGATAAGAGCGGCAACGAATATCTGGTGGGGTCAGTGCCGGGTTCCGGGGTGACGGCGATGAGCGCGTCCGGGAACACGCCGAGTTCGGTCGTCCAGCCTGGGCAGCGGGGGCGGCTGGAACCGGACGCCACCATGAGGTTCTCGCACGCGGGCCGGCCGATCGGCATCGACAGCATGACGGGGTTTGTGCGTCAGGTGGAATTCGCGGATGGCAAGGTCTGGGTGCCCTCGCGAAAGGACCTCGATTCCTCGGATCTGCTGCGCACCATGTCGCCTTCCACCGAAGAGCAACGGCTGCTCGATATCTACGCCCGCCAGGGCATCAACGCGCTGGTCGCCGATCTCAACCGCTACTGACCCCGTCATTGGCCGGCTGCGTCCGCTAAATTGGAAGTAGCCATGGCGTTCTCTGACTCTTTCTTCGCCAGTAAATTCGGGCTCACGCGGCACGATCTCGAAAACTACCTTTCGGAAGCACTTTCGCGCGGCGGCGATTACGCCGATCTCTATTTTGAATACCTCGCGACCAGTTCGATCAGTATCGACGAATCGATCGTGAAGAGCGCCACGCAGGGCGTTTCGCTCGGCGTCGGCGTGCGGGTGATTTCCGGTGAGCGAACCGGTTATGCGTATTCGGACGATCTGAGCCCGGAGAAGATCCGGCACGCCGCGCAGGTGGCGGCGATGATTGCCGCGGGTCCGGCGAAGGTGGAAAAGACGCCGCTCGAAGAAGGTCCGCGGCGCAATCTCTATCCGGTGATTACCGCGCCGAACGAGACGGAATTCCGCAAGCGGGTGGCGCTGGCGCAGCGGGCGGATATCGCGGCGCGAGCTTACGATCCGCGGATTTTCCAGGTGCAGGTGGTCTACGCGGATAACCTGCGGCACGTCCTTGTGGCGACGAGCGACGGCATGCTGAATTACGACCGGCAGCCGATGACGCGCATGAGCGTCTTCGCGCTGGCGCGGGATAAGAGCGGTCCGCCTCAACAGGGCCATGCGGGTGGCGGCGGGCGTTATGAACTGGACTGGTTCGAGAACGTGCGGACTCCGGAGTACTTCGCGCGCGAAGCGGGACGCCAGGCAATTGTGCAGCTCGACGCGGTGGAA
Source organism: uncultured Solibacteraceae bacterium (assembly GCA_964636715.1). Classification (GTDB taxonomy): domain Bacteria; phylum Acidobacteriota; class Terriglobia; order Bryobacterales; family Bryobacteraceae; genus BOG-234. Next base: position 23,013 of record CAZWTH010000261.1, read on the forward strand.
GCGCCGGCGGGCGAGCAGGTGGTTGTGTTGGGACCGGGATGGCCGGGCGTGCTGCTGCACGAGGCCGTGGGACATGGTCTGGAGGCGGATTTCAATCGCAAGGGTGTTTCGGCGTTTTCGGGGCGCATCGGCCAGCAGGTGGCGAGCCCGCTCTGCACGGTGATTGACGACGGAACGATTGGCGGCGATCAGCCAGGCATCACCGGCGGGCGTCGCGGTTCGCTCAATGTGGATGACGAAGGCAACCAGACGCAGCGCAATGTGCTGATCGAAAACGGCATTCTGCGCGGCTACCTGCAGGACAAGCTTTCGAGCCGCGTGACCGGCGCGCACGCCACCGGCAGCGGCCGCCGCGAGAGCTACGAGCACATCCCGATGCCGCGCATGACGAACACCTTCATGCTGCCTGGCGACAACGAGCCGGAAGACGTGATCAAGTCCGTACCGAAGGGTCTCTACTGCGTCAATTTCGCCGGCGGACAGGTGGATATTACGAACGGCAATTTTGTATTCTCGGCGTCGGAAAGCTATCTGATCGAAAACGGTAAGGTAACGCGGCCGGTGCGCAATGCCACGCTGATTGGCAATGGTCCGGAGGCGATGAAATACGTGAGCATGGTAGGGAACGACTTGAGGCTGGATGAAGGCATTGGCATTTGCGGCAAGGAAGGGCAGAGCGTGCCAGTCGGCGTTGGAATTCCAACGGTGCGGATTGACCGCATGACGGTTGGAGGAACTGCTTGAAGCCCGGGCTGCGGTTTGAGGATCTTCCGGAAATTGCACAACAGGCTGTCCGCCAGGCGCAGGAGCGCGGGGCGACGGATGCGGAGTGCACGATTTCCGAAGGGCAGGAATTTTCCGCGAATGTCCGAATGGGAGAGGTCGAGACCCTGAAGGAAGCCGGGTCGCGCGGCGCTGGATTGCGCGTATTAATCGGACGGCGCATGGGGTCGTCGTATACGTCAGACCTTTCGCCGGAGGGTATTCAGAAGATGGTGGCCTCGGCGGTGGATCTGGCCGGGCTGACGACCGAGGATCCGCATGCGGGTTTGCCGGAGGCTTCGGAACTGGGTTCGCTTTCGGTGGATCTGAAGCTGTTCAGCGACACGGTAGCTGGTTTGCCGGCGGATCAGAAGATCGACGCGGCGAAGCGCGCGGAAGCGGCGGCGCTCGCGTTCGATGCGCGGATCACGAACTCGGAAGGCGGGGCGTTCGATTCGAACGTGGGCGGGCGCGTGTTTGCGAATTCGCGAGGGTTCACGGGATCGTATCGCTCGACCTACTGCTCGCTGTCCGCGGTTCCCGTGGCGTCGCGCGATGGCCAGATGGAGCGCGATTACTGGTTCACGGTGGCGCGTGATTTCACTGGCCTCGAATCGCCTGAGCTCGTCGGCCGCACGGCCGCCGAGCGCGTGCTGCGGCGGCTGGGGGCGGTGAAGGTGGAGACGCAGAAAGTACCGGTGGTGTTCGAGCCGCGGATGTCTCGAACGCTGCTGGGCAATCTGTTCGAAGCCGTGCAGGGGACGGCGATCTATCGGCATGCTTCGTTTCTGGCGGGGAAAATCGGCGAGAAGGTGGCGTCCGGTAATTTCACGCTGATCGACGATGGTACGATTCCCGGGCTGTTCGGCAGCCAGCCGTTCGATGACGAAGGCGTGCCCTCGCGGCGAACGCCGGTGATCGAAAAAGGGATTCTGAAGAATTACCTGCTCAACACCTATACGGCGCGCAAGCTGGAAATGAAGACCACGGGGAATGCATCGCGCGGAATCACGGGGAACGCGGGAATCGGGCACGGGAATTTCTTTCTGGAAGCCGGGGAAAAGACGCCGGGCGACCTCATTGCTGGAATAAAAAATGGCTTTTATGTGACCGAACTGATCGGCAGTGGCGTCAATACAGTGACTGGCGATTATTCGCGCGGCGCGGTAGGATTATGGATTCGCGATGGGGAACTGGCGTTTCCGGTTTCCGAAGTGACCATCGCCGGGACGTTGCAGGAGATGATGGCGGGTGTGGAGATCGCAAACGATCTGGAATTCCGCGGCTCGGTTTCGGCTCCGACGCTGATGATGGGGGAGATGACAGTTGCCGGCAGATAGGACGGAAAAGAGCGGGGTCAACGTATCGCCGATCATGATGGTGTTCGGGATCGGCGCCGTGCTGGTCCTCGGGATCGCGGCTTATCTGACGTTCGGTCCCAAGCCCGCGCCGCCGCCACCCCCGGTGATG
>CAZWTH010000262.1:0-27956 GCA_964636715.1 uncultured Solibacteraceae bacterium
GCGGAGGCATTCGCGAAGAACGCCCTGGCCGACCATGCCGGAAGCTCCGAAAAGAATGACGCGCATGGATGGATGGTAACGCGGGACCGGCTCGCAACTCACTGGTCCGTTCCGCAACATTTCAGAAGACATGGATCGCGCCTGCCGCTATTCTGGCGGCATGTCAAAGCGCAGTTCCGCGTTTCTCTCAGTATTCTGCCTGGCTGCCGGCGTGTTGAGCGCAGCCAGCGATCCCTTCATCGGCACATGGACGCTGAACGCGTCCAGAAGCAAAGCCATCGACACGATGCAGGTGAAAGTGGTGGGCGAAAACCGGTATGCCATCACGTTCGGTCCGGGCGCCACTGACACGATCACGGCGGATGGGAGCGATCAGCCCGGTCTCCGCGGGACGACTTTCTCCATAGCTATTGATGCGCCCGACAGGTGGACAGTGATTCGCAAAGACAAGGGACGCAAACTCATCACGGGAATCTGGCGACTCTCCAAAGATGGCTCGAAGCTGAACGATGAGTATACGAACGAGACGCTTCAACCGGCCTCCACCACAAATTACGTGTACCAGCGGACAGCGGGTAGCTCGGGCTTTCCGGGAACCTGGGAAAACACAAATGACACAGTGAACGGGAGCTTCGAGCTGCAGGTCCAGCTATACGAGGGTGACGGCCTCTCGCTTTCCACACGAGGGGACGTAAGAGAGCTGAAATTCGACGGCAGGGACTATCCGCACCGCGGACCGAATTTGCCCGCAGGCGCTACCTCTTCCGGGCATCGATCCGGTGAGCGGAGTGCGGAGATCATCGATAAAATCGGCGGCGAAATCGCGTTTACCAATGAGCTCGAGCTGTCGCGGGATCTGAAGACGCTGACGCTGACTGTTCACCCTGCCGGACAAAGCCGTCCGAACATCCTGGTGTTTGATCGAAAATAGAGTGGCGGCTATTGGCCGTAACTATGGAGCAGGAATTCGCATGGAGCACGTGGGCGCTGAATAACCGCTGGGGCCGCCTGATGGCGGCGGTCCTTTTCTGGACCGGCGTCGGTGTGGCTTTTGGCTTGCCGTCTTTGTCCGGCGCTAACGGGCGCATGGCTTTCCTGAATCAGCTGGCCAGGTGGTGGGCTTGGGGCGTCATCACTCCTCTCATCTTCTGGGCCGATCTCAGGCTCCCCTTCAAAGAGAAGCAACTCGGAAAGCGCATCATCGCTCACCTGCCGGTGAGCATTCTTCTGACAGCTTTATATTTCTATGCGCTCGGCGCCTTCTCCCTGGCATTGGGGCTGGGCCGGAATCAATGGCATTTGCTGCTGGAGGCGGGCTATCTCGCGAATATCTTTGGCCAGGGCTTTCTCTGGAACTGGCCTGTGTACTGGCTTATCTTCGGCGCGCGTCAGACGTTTCTGTATTACGAACACTACAAGGCCAGCGAGGTGCGGCTGGAGCGCATGGAACGCAGCTTTTCCGAAGCGCGCCTCAATGCGCTGCGCATGCAACTGGACCCGCACTTTCTCTTCAATGCGCTCAATACTATCTCATCGCAGGTGGAGCGCGAGCCAAGGCTTGCGCGCACGATGCTGGAGCATCTGGGGGATCTGCTTCGTCTTTCTCTCGACGTCCGTGACCGGCAGGAGATTCCGCTGGTGGAGGAACTGGCTTTTCTCGATCACTATCTCGCCATCCAGAAAATTCGTTTTGGGGCGAGCTTGAGTATTGAAACGCGCGTCGCGCCCGAGGTGAAGTATGCGCTCGTTCCGTGTCTGATTGTGCAGCCGCTGGTGGAGAATGCGATTCGGCACGGCATCTCGCGGCGGACATCCGGCGGATGCGTCACGATCGCGGCCAGCGGCGGCGCAGCGCGGCTGGAGATCCGGGTGATGGATGATGGAGTCGGCTTGCCGACGGAGTGGACGCTGGAGAATTCGACCGGCCTTGGCCTGTCGATTACGCGGCAGCGCATTGCGTGGCTGCATCCGGACGGCAACAGCGGTTTTACCGTCCAGCGGCGTGAAGGCGGCGGCACAGAGGTGGAAATTTCATTGCCGCTGCGGCTGGCGGCCGGCTGAGATGACGATGCGCGCGAGGGCCAAAGATATTCGGGTTCTGGTTGTGGATGACGAAGCGCCGGCTCGCCAGCGCCTGACCGATCTGCTGGACAAGGATACGCAGGTCGCGCGAGTGTTGGAAGCGCCGGATGGGAGAGCCGCCGTCGAGATCATCGAACGCGAGGCGCTCGATTTGGTTTTCCTCGACGTGCAGATGCCGGAACTGGATGGCCTGCAGGTAGTGGAGACGGTCGGCGCCGGCGCGATGCCGATTACGGTGTTTGTGACGGCCTACGATCAGCACGCAATCCGCGCGTTCGAGGCAAACGCGCTCGACTATCTGCTGAAGCCTTTCAGCGACGAGCGATTCGAGGCGGCGTTTGCCCGTGCGAGGGAGAGGCATAACGAGCGTAGCCTCCGCGAATTCGGCCACAGCGTGTTGCGCATGTTGAGCACGGGCCAGCAGCCGGAGCGCTATCTCGATCGTCTGGTTGTGAAGGGCAGCGGACGGACGCGCTTCATTCCGGTGGCCGAGATCGACTGGATCGAAAGCGCAGGCGTCTATGTGAACCTGCATATCGGCGGCAAAGAGGTCCTGTACCGTTCCGCGTTGAATGAGCTGGCCGATCATCTGGACCCGATGCGTTTCGTTCGGGTGCATCGAACGGCGGTTGTGAACATCGACAGCATTGTGGAACTGCAGCCGATTTCTCACGGCGAGTTCCAGGTGTTGTTGCGGGACGGCCATTGCTCCCGAATCAGCAGGACTTATCGCGTGCTGCTGGAGAAGCGATTGGGGCAATCGTTGTGAGACTACAGGTACGTCGGTAACACCTGGATTTCGGGCACTACCGCGCGTTCCGGCAGCTTCGCGACGGACAGAATCGCTTCGGCGATGTCTTCCGATTGCAGAGCGAGCTTCATGATGTCGGCTCCTGGTTTTACGGGGCGATTTTCCAGGATTTCGGTGTCGACGAGACCCGGACAGACAACGCAGGTGCGGATACCATTTTCTTTCTCTTCGACGCGAATCGCGTGCGCGAGGCCGACGACGCCGCGCTTGGCCGCCTGGTAGGAGGCGCCGGAAACGTCAGGCATGAGTCCGGAGATGGAGGAGACGTAAATCATGTAACCGCTCTTTGCTTCACGCATGGCGGGCAGCACGGCCTGTGTTGCGTAGTAGGCGCCGTTGAGATTGACGGAGATCATGCGCTCCCAGGTGGGGACGTCGAGGGCTGACAGCGCGCGATTCTTGACGTTCGTGCCGGAAACGTAGATCAGGAAATCGATTTTGCCCAGCTTCTCGCGGGTGAGTTTCGCCAGCGCGTCGACTTCGGCTGAGTTCGACGCGTCGCAGGCGTGGACTTCGATCGCATGCCCGGCTTTTGCCATTTCGTCCTGCAATTCAGTGAGGCGATTCTCGCGGCGCGCGGCCGCCATCACGCGGGCGCCTTCCGCGGCGAATAGCTGGGCGACAGCGCGGCCGATACCGCTCGATGCTCCCAGGACGAGCACGACTTTGTTACGCAGAGAAACTGGCATATTGTCAAACTATACACTGACGTTTATCCGGAGAGGGGATATACAACGATGAACATTTCGCGAAGAGACCTTGCGCTGTTACTGCCGGCGCTGGCAACCGTGGCCGCCGCGCAGCAGCCGAATGCCGTATTGCCGTCAAAGGTCTATGAGACCGAGCAGATTCCTTACACGGGAGATGCGAAGAAGAAGGGTCGCCGGTTCTTTCAGGGGACGACGCATACCGGCTTTCATCTGGAGATGCATGAGACGCAGCTCGGGCCAGGCGAGATTTCGCATCCGCCGCATAAGCACGTGAATGAGGAAGTGATCTTCCTGATGGAAGGGACAATCGAGGCGAGCATCGAGGGGAAGGTGACGCGCGCGAATGCGGGGTCAGTGACGTACTTCGCATCGAACGAGATGCATAACTTCAGGAATGTCGGTGCGGGAACGTGCCGGTACTACGTGCTGGAATTGCACGGGGACACGGCATAGCCGTCGTCAGGCTCTGGTATGTGGGGCATGGATGGCATCCTGCCCGCCGATTGCAAATCGGCGTCTGCAACCAACGACTACCGGCCAGTCAATCTACACTCGGCGGCAGACTAATAACAGCCTATGAAAGGCCGTCGTCACGCTTCAGCGCTTCGAGCAGTCTCGACTTCATTTTTTTCGACTTCAATTGTTTTCGACTTGAGAAGATAAGCCGTCTCGCGCTCGGATTCGATCTCGCGCCACAGCTCGATGGGAACGACTACCGCGGGTGGCTGCCCGTTCTCATTCGACACGATCTGAATAGCCGAGTCCACCATGCCTTCGGTTTATATGGAATTGGCGGCCTTTGCCCCGCGTACGGTACCCTCAGGTTTATGAATCGCCTCGAAGAGCTCCATCGCCGCCATGCCGAAGCGGAGGAGGGCGGGGGAGCGGAGCGCCGCGAGCGCCAGCATCGCGAAGGGAAGCTGGCTGCGCGCGAACGCGTCGAATTGCTGCTCGATGAGGGCAGCTTCGAAGAGTTCGACAAACTGGTAGAGCATCGCTGCCGCGATTTCGGGATGGACAAGCAGGTCATTCCGGGCGATGGTTTTGTAACCGGCTTCGGGCGAATCAACGGGCGTCCAGTTTACGTGTTCGCGCAGGACTTCACGGTGTTCGGCGGGTCGCTGTCCGAAACCAACGCGATGAAGATCTGCAAGATGATGGATCTCGCCCTGAAGACCGGCGCGCCGGTAATCGGGCTGAACGATTCGGGCGGCGCGCGGATTCAGGAGGGCGTGCTTTCACTCGGCGGCTATGCGGATATCTTCCTGCGGAACACGCTGGCGAGCGGAGTCATCCCCCAGATATCGGCCATCATGGGCCCGTGCGCGGGCGGCGCGGTCTATTCGCCGGCCATCACCGACTTCACATTCATGGTGGCGGATACGAGCTATATGTTCGTCACCGGGCCGGATGTGATCAAGACGGTCACCCATGAAGACGTGACGAAGGAAGAGCTGGGCGGCTCGATGACGCATAACAGCAAGAGCGGCGTCGGGCATTTTGTCGCGGCGGACGATAAAGAATGCGTTCAGATGATTCGTGAGCTGATGGGTTTCCTGCCGCAGAACAATCGCGAGGATCCGCCGCGGCGCGAGTGTACCGATCCCGTCGATCGCGCCGATCCGGCTCTCGATACGATCGTGCCCGCGGAATCGAATCAACCCTACGACATCAAGGACGTGATCACGCGCGTGGTGGACGAGGGCGATTTCTTCGAAGTGCACCGGCACTTCGCCCAGAACATCGTGGTCGGATTTGTGCGATTCGATGGGCGGCCGGTAGGAATCGTGGCGAACCAGCCAGCGTTCCTGGCCGGGTGTCTGGATATCGATTCGTCCGTGAAAGGCGCGCGGTTCGTGCGCTTCTGCGATGCGTTCAATATCCCGATTGTGACGTTTGAGGATGTGCCCGGATTCCTGCCCGGCACCGCGCAGGAGTTCGGCGGGATTATCCGGCATGGGGCGAAGCTCTTGTTCGCTTATGCCGAAGCGACGGTTCCGAAGATTACGGTGATTACGCGGAAGGCTTACGGCGGCGCGTACTGCGTGATGGGGTCGAAGCATCTGCGGACGGATGTGAATCTGGCGTGGCCGAACGCGGAGATTGCGGTGATGGGGGCCGAGGGCGCGGTCAATATTGTTTATCGGCGTGAGCTCGCGAACGGAGAAAACGGACTGCGGAATCAGAAAATCGCGGAGTTCAGGGAACGTTTCGCGAGTCCGTTCGTGGCGGCCGAACGCGGGTTTATCGATGATGTCATCGAACCGCGGGAAACGCGTGGCCGGGTAATTCGCGCGCTGCGCATGCTGGAGACCAAGGTCGACACCATGCTGCGGAAGAAGCACGGGAACATCCCGCTGTAGCGCCCCAATATTTTTCGTAACCTTTGCGGCCCGCTGCGGTTCCCCATACTGAGACGTCTCAGTATGCCAAAACCCGATTCCCTCCAGGGCTCTCTCGATCTGCTCGTGTTGAGAGTCCTTTCACGGCGGCCCGGACTCCACGGATACGCCATCATGTCCGCGATCCAGGAATGGTCCGGCGGCGTGCTGCACGCCGATGAAGGCTCGCTCTATCCGGCCCTCCACCGAATGGAAGAGGCCGGCTGGATTCGCCCCCAATGGGTTACGAAAGAGAACGGACGAAGGGCGCGCATCTATGACTTGAGCGCGGCCGGCAAAAAACAGCTTCAGGCCGAAGAATCCCGCTGGAGGACCGTGACTGCGGCGGTCGACCGGCTGTTGAGGATGGTCTGATATGTCGCTCTGGTCGCGTCTGGTCAATGTCTTTCGAGGCGATCGATTGGTCCGCGAGCTCGATGAAGAGATCCAGTGGCACATCGAAGAGGCCATCCAGCAGGGCCGTGAACCCGGCGAGGTCCGGAAATCTTTCGGTCCGATGCTCACCCGGCGCGAGGAGAGCCGCGACATTCGGCTAATCCCCTGGCTCGATTCCCTGCGTGCGGATGTCGTTCTCGGCTACCGCCAGCTCATGAAGCGGAAGGTGACTTCCGCCGCCGCGATTCTGTCGCTCGCACTGGCGATCGGGGCCTGCACATCGGCGTTCCGCCTGATCGACGCGCTGCTCCTGCGGCCCTTGCCCGTGGTGAATCCTGCCCAGCTTTACGGACTGGTTCGCGTGGGTAGCGGCCTTGTGGATGGCAGGCCCGCCAGATCGGATTCCTGGCCGTACCCCTTATTCAAGCTCATGCGCGATGCGGCAGGAGGCCAGGCCGAGTTGCTTGCGATCTCCAATTCCGCGGCAACGGACCTGACGTTCCGGTCCGATGCGGAGATGGAGAAGGCGACCGTGCAGTACGTTTCCGGGCGGATGTTCGAGTCTTTTGGACTCCGCCCCTCCGCCGGTCGCCTGCTGAACGAAAACGACGATCTCCGCCCGGGCGCACATCCGTACGCCGTGCTTTCCTGGGATTATTGGCGGCGCCGGTTCGGGATGGACTCTACCGTGGTGGGCCGCTGGTTTCGGATGGGCGACAACCTCTTTCAGATCGTTGGAGTCGGTCCCGAACCCTTTACTGGCACTGAGACGGGCGTGGTCACTGACATCTTTCTCCCGGCGATGATGCATCCAGGAGTGACACGCAATGACTGGACCTGGATGCGGATGCTGGCGCGTGTCCACCCAGGCGTCGCGCTGGAACCTCTTCGGGCACAGCTCGACGCCACTTCTCACGCCTTCGAGGAAGAACGCTCAAAGGGATTTACGGGTATGCCCAGGGAAACCGTCGCGCGGTTCCTGAACCAGAGAGTCGAGGTGGAACCGGCGGCCGCGGGCGCTTCCGGGCTTCAGGAGGATTACCGCGTCTCGCTCGCCGCCATCGGCGTGCTGGTGCTGCTCGTGTTGCTGATCGCATGCGCCAACGTGGCCAACCTCATGACTGCGCAGGCGGCCTCGCGCGCACGCGAGATGGCGATGCGAGTCTCAATCGGAGCGGGCCGCCGGCGCCTCGTGCAACTGATGCTCGTCGAGAACTCCTTGCTCGCGATTCTGGCCGCCGCGCTCGGCGCGCTGTTCGCCTCCTGGTCGGCGCCGTTTGTCGTCAGCCGGATCAACCCGCCGGACCACCCCGTACGGCTGTCTCTTCCAGCGGACTGGCGAGTGCTCGCGTTCGTAGTGGCGCTGACTGCCGGCGTTACGCTCCTGTTCGGTCTGGCTCCCGCGCTGCGCGCTTCGGCCATCAAACCAGCCACCGCGCTCAAGGGCGGGGAAGACGCACATGCGCGAGGGCGCCTGATGCATGCGCTGATCGGGCTGCAAGTGGCTTTCTGTTTTGTGGCGCTGTTCGTTGCGGGGTTATTTGCCGCCACATTCCACCGCTTGTCCGACCGGCCCCTCGGCTTTTCCACGGAGCGCCTGCTGACGCTCGATACTGTGACGCAGCGCGGCGTAGCGCCCGTTTTATGGGACCAGGTGGCGGAGCATTTGCGAGCAGTGCCAGGCGTTCAAAGCGTAGCGGTCTCCGGATGGGAGCTCATCAGCGGGCGATCCTGGAACGGTTTCGTCTCGGTCAATGGAGCGCCTCCGGGCCCTGTTCTGGCCTACTACCTGAACGTGTCGCCGGGCTGGATAGACATCATGAAGATCCACCTTGTAGAGGGACGCGACTTCGTCCCCGCCGATGCCTCGCCCGGAGTGGCGATCGTCAACGAAACGTTCGTGAAGCAGTTCCTGCCTGCGGGGCGGCCCACTGGACAGTCCATCGCGAAAGGAAAGGACGTTTACCGCGTGATCGGCGTTGTGAAAGACACGCCTTACAAAGACATTCACGAGCCGATCCTGCCCACGGTTTACGTTCCCTTTTATTCGATGGACGCGAAGGGCTCTCGCCGTCCGGTTCGGGAAGGTACGTTCATCGTGCGCACGTCCTCTCAGAATCCGCTCGCGCTGGCGTCCACACTGCGTCGGGAGGTGCCGGGGGCGCGGACCGAATTCCGCGTCAGCAATATCCGAACCCAGCAGGAACTTGTCCTGGCGCAAACGGTGCGCGAGCGTCTGCTGGCGATGCTGGGACTCTTTTTCGCGGGTGTCGCGTTGTTGCTCGTGGGTGTGGGGCTTTACGGTGTGCTGGATTACTTCGTGCTGCAACGGCGGCGCGAGATCGGTATTCGCGCGGCTATCGGCGCGAAAGCCGGCCACATCGCCCGCCAGGCTACCGCAGGCGTCTTCGCGATGGTGCTCGCTGGGGCCGCCGCGGGCGTGGCGTCCGGCATGGCCTCGGCGCGCTTCATTGAAACGCTCCTGTATCAGGTGAAGGCGACCGATCTGGGGGTACTCGCGCTGCCGCCGCTGGCGATCCTCATTACAGCGCTCGTTGCCGCGACCCCGGCGGTCGTCCGGGCGGTTCGGATCGACCCGGCCACGATCCTGCGCTCCGAATGATTTCGTCGTTTGGTACGACCATTTAATCCTTTAAAAACTTCACGTTGGGCGCTATTCTTTTACGTTGGTTTCTACATATAATAGTCCTTCCTGCAGGCGCGCTCGAAAGGACTTATCCACCTTCAAATGCTGAACCAAAACCAGGTCCGTGACGCCGTGGGCGACGGAGCTGGGATTCTCCGGCTGGAACCGAACTGGGTACCCCGGTCGTTCATGGTTCCGGGCCGCCGGCTCAAGCTGCATCCGGACGATCTTTACGCCTACGGTGGACATCGCGGCGGGATCAACGAGCGCTGGTTCGCGTCGACCACCAAAGCGGCGAACGGTCCGGAAACCGGCGAGTTCGAGGGGCTGAGTTTTATCCACCATGCGAACGGTTCGCGGTCGCTCCTGAAAGAAGCAATCGAAGTCGCCGGCGACGATCTGCTCGGCTCCGCCATGGCGCGCGAAGGCGGCTGGAATCTGCTCTGCAAATTCTTCGACAACATGGGGCCGATTCCGCACCACATGCACCAGAGCGATGACTTCGCGAAGCTGGTGGGGCAGAAGGGCAAACCCGAAGCGTATTATTTCCCGCCGCAGTACAACCAGACAGATAACAACTTCCCGTACACGTTCATGGGCCTGGAGCCGGGCACCACAAAGGACGATGTCCGCCAGTGCCTCCAGAACTGGAATGCGGGCGATAACGGCATTCTGCGGCATTCGCGCGCGTACCGGCTGATTCCCGGCGAAGGCTGGCAAATCAATCCCGGCATTCTGCACGCGCCGGGCTCGCTGGTAACCTACGAACCGCAGGTGGCAAGCGACGTTTTCGCGATGTTCCAGTCGCTCGTGGAAGGCCGCATTGTGGACTGGGGTCTGATGACGAAAGACGTGTTGCCCGCCCACCATCACGATCTCGACTATCTGATCTCGATGCTCGACTGGGAAGCGAACGTGAACGAGCGTTTTGGGGCGTCGAACAAAACGAAGCCAAAGCCGGTGCGCCCGCTGAATGAGATGGAAGCCGGCGGCTATCGTGAAATGTGGATCACCTACGGCACGCCCTGGTATTCGGCGAAGGAACTGACGGTCCAGCCCGGCCGGGCGGTCACGCTGCGGGACGCCGAGGCCTACGGCATTATCGTTGTACAAGGCGCAGGGAAGTTCGGGGCGCACGAAGTCATGGCTCCATCGATGATCCGGTTTGGCGAAATGACGCAGGATGAATTCTTCGTCACGGCGGGCGCCGCGCAGTCCGGCGTGCGAATCGTGAACACGGGCGAGTCCGAACCGCTCGTCATCCTGAAGCATTTCGGGCCGGGTAATCCGGATGCGCCGCTGCGCGGAAAGAATCAGAACGGAGAGAAAGCATGAGCACTCAGAATCTACACAAATTTCCGAAGCTGCATAATGCGATGTGGCCGGGACTCGTCGGCAAGGGCGGCGAAGGTCCGGGCGCGGAGCCTGCCATCGATCTGGAGACAATGCTGGATCTGACGGCGAAGACCGAGGTGGATGGCGTCCGTTTTGACGGCGTCGATCTGTTCCTTTCGCTGCCGCACACGAGCATCGATTCCACCGATGACGAGCTGAAGCAACTGGCCGAATCGGTGCAAAAGCGAAACCTGGCCGTAGGATCGCTCGTGGCGCCGGTATGGCCGCCGACGGGCGGCGGATCGGCCATGGGGAGCGATGAAGAGCGCAAGGCCTTCGTGACGCAGGTAAAGAAATCCTGCGCGATCGCGAAGAAACTCAACGAACTCGGCGTCCGCAAGTATGGCGTGGTGCGTATCGATTCCGCCGCCGGTCCCGGCGACTGGGCGAAAGATCCCACGGGCAACACGAAGAAGATCGCGGCGACATTTCGCGAAGCCGCGGACGTGGCGGAGAGCTACGGCGAGCAACTCGCGGCCGAAGGCGAAATCTGCTGGGGCGGCATGCATAGCTGGAAGTACATCGCGCAGTTGATGGAAGAAGTGAACCGGCCGAAAACGGTCGGAATTCAGGCCGATATGGCGCACCTGTCGCTTTACACGCTCGGCTATAACGCGCCTGAGCATCGCATTCTTCCGGAGAATTACAACTGGGAAGACCGGTCGGTGTTCGAAGATGCGATCCGCACCATGGCGCACGCGCTTCGGCCATGGATCAAGGATTTCCATGTCGCGCAGAATGATGCGACGGTGAAGGGCCAGGGCTCGCACGATAAGACCGGCCGCCACTGCCTGCCGAACGATCCGAACGGCAAGATCGACATCGTCAAAGTAGCGGGCATCTGGCTGCGCGACGACAGCGGCGCGCTCACCAAATCCACGCAGCATGTCTGCTGGGACGGCTGCATGTTCCCGAACGACGTGATGCTTTCCGCGCAAACCTGGCGCGATGTTCTTTCCACAATGATTGCAGTGCGCAACGCGCACGGTTGGGACTAAAAACAAATGGCTAAGAAGAATCTCAACGTCGGCCTTGTCGGCTACGGCTTCATGGGGCGCACCCACTCGAACGCCTACCGGCAGGCGCCAATATTTTTCGATCTGCCGTATACGATCGGCCTGAAGGCGGTTTGCGCGAGGAACGCAGAGCGCGCGAACGCCTTCGCGTCGAACTGGGGCTACGAGTCGGTGGAAACCGACTGGCGGAGGCTCGTCGAGCGGAAGGATATCGACATCATCGATATCGCCAGCCCGAACGATACGCACCATGAGATCGCCATCGAAGCCGCTAAGGCCGGCAAGATGGTGCTCTGCGAGAAGCCGCTCGGCCGCAACGCCAAAGAAGCACAGGAAATGGTGGATGCGGTGGAAAAGGCGAAGGTCGCGAACATGGTCTGGTACAACTACCGGCGCGTGCCGGCGGTGGTGCTGCTGAAGAACCTGATCGACGAAGGCCGCCTGGGGCGCATATTCCACTACCGGACGGTGTTCCTGCAGGACTGGACGATTTCGCAGGATCTCCCGCAGGGCGGGGAAGGACTGTGGCGTCTGGATGCGTCGGTGGCGGGTTCGGGCGTGACGGGCGATCTGCTGGCGCACAATATCGACACGGCGCTCTGGCTGAACGGCGGCATCAAGGAAGTGGTGGCCATGACCGAGACGTTCATCAAGGAGCGCAAGCACAATCTGACTGGCCAGGTGCAGCCGGTCAATATCGATGATGCGAGTTTGTTCCTGTGCCGGTTTGCGAACGGATCGCTGGCGTCGTTCGAAGCCACGCGTTATGCGCGCGGGCATAAGGCTCTCTACACGCTGGAGATCAATGGCGAGAAGGCGTCGGCGAAGTGGGATCTGCACGATCTGCATCGTCTGGAATGGTTCGATCACACCGATGAGGGGCGTCTGCGCGGGTGGCGCAGCATCCACATTACAGACGGCGATCACCCCTACATGAAGCACTGGTGGGTGCCGGGTCTGCAAATCGGTTACGAGCACACGTTCACGCATCAGGTAGCGGATTTCCTGACGGCAATTGGCGAAGGGAAGGAAGTGGGGCCCACGTTCCGTGACGGTCTGGCGGCGGATCATGTGACGGACGCTGTGCTGCAATCGGCGAAGTCGCGCCAGTGGGAAAAGGTAGCGGGATAGAAGAGGAGAATCGAGATGAAACTTCGTACGTTTTCGATTTCGGCGGCGGCGATTCTGGGGACAGTGTACGCCGTCCACCTGGCGGCGCAGGGATTCACGCATGCGCCGGCGGAGGAGTTGAATAACCATGAGGGCTTCACGTCGCTGTTCGATGGTAAGTCGCTGAATGGGTGGGATGGCGACCCGAAGCTGTGGTCGGTAAAGGATGGCTCGATCTATATCGAGTCGAGTTGCGAACATCCGACCGGCACCGTTTATATCGTGTGGCAGGGCGGGGAAGTCGGCGACTTCGATCTGCGGCTGGAGATGAAGGGTACCGGAGCAATTAACGGCGGCCTGCAGTACCGGAGCTGGATCACGGCCGATGCGCCACCGGTGAACGTGAATGGCGGCGCGCCTCGGGGCGGCGGACGCGCAGGCAGCGGACGTGGAGCGGGGCGCGGGAATGCAAACGCGGCGCCTGCGGCCTGCCCGAGTGGTCAGCCTCGCGGTACGGCGCCGAGCCGGGAGAGCCAGGCGAAGTGGAACATGAGCGGATATCAGTACGACTTCGACAACGGCAACCGTTATCCCGGCCAGCTCTACGAACAATCGACCGGACGCGGCATTATCGCCTGGAAGGGCGAAGTGGTCGATATCTGGCCGGGCAACAAGAAGACGCTGCTTTCCGAACTGGGCGACAAGGCGACGGTGGATTCCTGGTATAAGAAAGATGACTGGAACACGGAAGAAATCATCGCGAAGGGAAGCGTGCTGACGCATCTCCTCAACGGCCACCTGATTTCCGAAACGATCGATCACGATTCCACGATCGGCAAGATGCGCGGGAAAATCGGCATCGAAGTGGAAAGCACCGGCGAGCTGTTCGTGCGGAACCTCTACCTAAAGAAGTTCGACTAAGTACGGAGCGGGGCTTCTCTCTTGTGGGGCGGGGCTTCGGCCCTGCCGCAGGGCTTCTGCCCTGTCCGGATGGCGCTTCGCGCCACAAGCAACCATGAAAGCCCGCCAATAGCGCTTCTATTGTTATCAATAATTTGCGGCGGGCTTTCAATGGAGCGCCTGTTTATCTCACGATGCTGAAATCAGTCGACTGCGTCGCTGACTTACCACCGTCCTGCACGAGAAGTTCGAGCGCATAATCGCCAGCGGGCAGGGAATCGGGTAGCCGGACCTGGCCGTTGAGGTGTACCGGCGCGCCGTCCTTCCCCGCAGGAGCCGAAATAGGTTTTCCGGTGAAGATGCGATCTTTGCCTCGAAACAAATTAATCGACATCTCGATCGCCGGATTGCCGGCGCCGAACACGTCGCAATCCCACGTGACGGCGGCGCCAGCACCGAACACCCGCGTCACCGGACTGCCGGGGCCCAATACTCCAGCGCGGGACAGCAATTCATTTCTGCCGGCGTCGCTATCCGACAGCAGAATACTCGACAATTCCATCGCACGCCGCTTGAAGTCCGGAATCTCGACGAAAGTTGTAGCGGAGCCGATTTGCTCCGCGTTCGCGTCCCGAACCGCGACCCGGAACTGATATCCGCCAGGCTTCGGAATCGCGATATCCATGTTGTACACGATCCCGGATGCGATGAACTGATTCATCTCGCTCTCGGTCAGCTCAGCGCTGAAAGTCTTATCGCTGCTTGCAACGGCGGTAGAGCCCGCGCCATATGCCGCGGCGATGATGTCGAGATCCAGTCGCTTTTTTCCATCGGCGGCGTCTTTGAAATGCAGTCCGTGCGCATCAATCGCGAGCATCGCCCGAAGAACGGGTTGCCGGTCGCGAGAGGCCGAATAAAAAGCGCTGAGCCGTACGGGAAAGCCATTCGCCTGGAAGGGGGAGAAGAGCGCATTCCGCAGCGCGTCCCGCCCTGATGGCGGCGCTTTCTGGAGAACCTTGTCTGGCATGCCAACGAATCCATTGCGCGAACGAACCTGAAGGCCGGGACGCAGGATTTTGATTTCGATCTTGTGAAATTGGGCGGCGCCGCGGATTGTTTCAAAAGCTTCGCGATGGGGCTGATAGCCGAGCAGATAGTAGCCGTCCATATCGGCAATCGCACTGACCATCCCCTCAGTCAGATCGTTGTCGTCGTGGAAAAAGGTGCCGCCTGTGCCCCGGGCCAACTGCTCAAGCCCTTGCTGCGTTGCGCGATAAGCGCTGTCACGCTGCATTTCGTAAGACTTCATCCGTTGCGGATGGTTGCCGCACATGCACTTATCGACCGCCGTGAGCCCGAACGCTGCGACCCCGCGCGGATCCAGAGTGTAGACGGTCACGGACGCGCGGTTCGCCAGTTCGATGATCTGAGCCGGAGATTCGAGAAAGCCATCGGAAATCAGTGCGATGGCTTTACGGCCCGGCATCTCACGGAGGCCTTCGATCGCGTACGCAATGGTGGCGAGAGTGCCCATGGCAAGATACGGCTTCCGCGCCATGGCCAGCCGATCGTCGCTTGCGTTCTGAATCTGACTGGCAACGCCGTCACGGCCACCGCCATTGTCATTAACGGGTTGATACCACGTAATTCCTGTTCGGCCCCATGACCAGTGAATTCGTTCAATGGCGGCGTCGATCTGGCGCCTGTCATTCGTCAGTTGCGCCGAGATCCCCATTCCACCCGAGGTGGTCATGACGGAGATAAGGTCGCCCGGCTGCATCTCACGATCCACGAAATTCTTCATGGCTTTCTTCGCGGCCGGAACGTCCTCGGCGGAAAGCGCGAGGTCATCGGCGATCAGAACGATGGTGCGGTGAACCGATTCAGGCTGTACTCCGTGAGATGGCGCGGGCGGCGGTTCGACGGCGGCGCCAGACAACTGCTTTCGGTCAGCGGGGATTACCGGTGCGTTTTGCTGGACGTACGAAAATGCCGTAATTTTTTGCGGCTTGCCGTCTTCCAGAATGCGGAAATCCTCCGGTTTGAGCCCCGGGACGTGATGACCTTGCGAGTCGGTAACAACCGCGTCCACCTGGACAAGATCGACCGATACTTTGAAGACGGAATCCTGCGCCGGATTCTGCGCCAGCAGGGTAGCGGCTGCAAAAAACGGAACGAGGGACCGGCGCACGCAGTTCTGACGAGTGCGCCGGATTCCACGTTCCAGAAAATACAATGTCTACGCGACGGGAGCCGCAACGCCGACCGGCGTGAGCCAGTTGTAGCGATCCGGTTTGGCGCCGTTGACGATGCCGAAGAACTCGTTCTGGAGTTTCTCGGTGATTGGCCCGCGGTGGCCGGAGCCGATGGTGACCCGGTCGATCGAACGGATCGGCGAAATTTCAGCCGCGGTACCGGTGAAGAAGACCTCATCGGCAATATAGAGAAGCTCGCGCGGAACAACCTGCTCCACAACCGGAATACCGAGATCGGCGGCGAGCGTGAGCACCGCGTCGCGTGTGATGCCGGGAAGAACCGAGGTGCCAAGCGGAGGCGTGACGATTTTGCCATCGCGAATGACGAAGATATTCTCACCCGCGCCTTCGCTGACATAGCCCGCTTTATCGAGCGCGATGCCTTCGGAGTATCCGTTGGCCACCGCCTCCATATTGATGAGCTGCGAATTCATGTAATTCGCGCCCGCTTTGGAAAGCGCCGGCAGAGTGTTGGGCGCGATGCGGGTCCAGCTCGAAATGCAGACGTCCACGCCCGATGCGAGAGCCTCTTCGCCGAGGTACCGGCCCCATTCCCAGCAGGCCAGGTAAACATCGATCGGATTTTTCGTGCCGTTCACGCCCATCATGCCGTATCCGCGGAAGACGATGGGACGGATGTAGCAGGAGTTGAGTTTGTTCAGGCGTACCAGTTCGAGCATCGCTTCGGCGAGCTCGTCCGGCGTGAAACGGATATCCATCCGGTAAATCTTCGCCGAATCGTACATGCGGCGAATGTGCTCGCGAAGCCGGAAAACAGCCGGGCCGTTCGTGGTTTCGTAGACTCTGATGCCTTCGAAAACCGAGCTGCCGTAGCTGACAACATGCGACAACACGTGAATCTTAGCGTCATCCCACGCTATGAATTCGCCGTTGCGCCAAATTTTCTCGGTGGCTTTCATTCAATTAGTATAGACTGGCACTCTTTTCCGTGTTAACGAAGGAGCGGGGTACTCGTCTGTACAGCCGAATGGAAGGAGTCGCCGTTCAGGAAGACTTCGAGCAGATTGTGGCGGCGCACCGGCTTCGGATTTTCCGGTTTGCGCTCGCGTCTCTGCGCGATCCGGACGCGGCCGAGACGGTGACGCAGGACTGTTTTCTCCGCGCCTACCGGAGCTGGGATACGTTCCGCGGCGAGGCTTCCGTACAGACCTGGCTCATGAAAATCGCGGTCAATCTGATTCGCGATACGGCGCGCGCGCGGCGGTTCCAGTTCTGGCGGCGCGCGCAGACGTCATCGATTTTGATGGATGCCGAGGGGCGGTTCATTCCCGATGGACGAAGCTCGGCGGAAGAGCGGCTTTCGGCGCGCCAGCAGATGGAGGCCGTGTGGAAAGCCGTCGATGGGCTTTCGGCGACGCAGCGCCGCGTGTTTCTGCTCCATTTTCTCGAAGGGATGAAGCCGGCGGAGATGGAGCAAGTAACCGGGATGACAAATGGCGCGGTGCGGGTGCATCTGCATCGGGCGGTGACGAAGGTCCGGCAGGTTTTAAGAGGATTGTGATGAGTTTGCATTTATCGGAAGAGCAAATTGCGGCGTGGATCGCGGGCGAGCGGAGCGGGGAAGTGGAAGCGCATCTGGCGGCCTGCGCGGTGTGCGCGGCTGAGGTGGAGCGGACGGCGAATGCTCTGGCGCTGTTCCGAACGTCCGGCGAGCAATGCGCGGAGTACTGGGCGGCGCGTCCAGCGCGGAGAGCTTCGCGCGCGTGGCGATGGGCGATCGCGGCGCCCCTGGTGGTGGCTCTGGCGCTGGCGGCGTTTCTCGTTCGGCGCCCTGCGCCTGCGCCGGTTCCGGCGCAGGCGCAGACGGGATTCGTTCGAATCCCCTATGTCGTCCCGCCCTTGCCTTATGAGCGGACGGAGATTGTGCAGATGAATGTACCGGTAGCCGCGTTACTGGCAGTGGGTTTCCGCCGGAACGAACCCGCGGCCGCCTCTGTGCCGGCGGAAGTTCTGGTGGGCCAGGATGACAGGCTTCTGGCAATTCGAATTCTGGAGTAGAAAGCGATGAAGAAAACCATCATTGGATTTTTCGCGATAGCTGCGATAGCGGGCGCGCAGAGTTTCCAGCCGCCGTCATGGGGGCAGAGTCAGGGTCAGAACCATGACGCCATACAGAATCAGATCAATCAGTTGCAGTCGCAAATTCAGAAATTGCGCGAGCAGCAGCGGGAGATGTCGCATCCTCCTGTGGAGGCGCAGGTCGGTCCGGTGACCGCGCATCCCATTTCGGGCAAAGAGACGCGACGTACGACTCAAGCGCTGGCGGACGGGACGGAACTGAGCCACGCGGATACGAGTGAGTTCTATCGCGATTCGTCGGGCCGCGTGCGCGAGGAAAGTCCGGACCGGGTTGAGATATTCGATAACGTCGGTCAGGCGGAGTATGACATGAGCTCCGTGAAGAAGACTTACTCGCGCTCGCAACTCTCTGGCCGGGAACATTACATCGCGGTCGCGGTCTTCGGCGGAACCAGTTACACGAGTACATCGACCGATCCGAACTACGGCTCCCGCCATCAGCCGGATGGACAGGCCGAAGATCTGGAACCGCAGACAATCAACGGTATCTATGCGAAACACTCGCGCGTGACCGTTACGATACCGGCAGGCGCCATTGGAAATAACCGGGAGATCAAGGTCGTCAACGAGCGCTGGTATTCGGACGAACTGAAGGTTCTCATCAAAAGCGTCAATACCGATCCTCGCTTCGGCGTCAATACCTATGAATTGACGGACATCAAACAGACGGAGCCGGACCCGGCTCTCTTCAAACCGCCGGCCGACTACACGCAGGTGACGAGGGAACATCGATGAGACTTTGGGCCTGCGGTTTGGTGGCGTGCGCGCTCTTCGCGCAAACGGTATCGTTCGATGCGGCTTCAATCAAGCCGAGCGAGGCGCCGCCCGGCAGTTCGGGCATCAACACCAACAACGGCTATATGAACGCTTACAACGTCACGCTGCGACGGTGTATTGCGGGCGCATACGGAATTACGGAGGATCAGGTCATCGGCGGTCCGAAATGGATCGGCGAGAATCGCTACGACATTACGGCGCGGGGTCCGGGCCACACAGAAGACATGCTGAAGACGCTTCTGGCCGACCGCTTTCAATTGCTGATGCATCCCCAGAGCGAGACGAGATCCGGTTATGTCCTGACGGTGGCGAAGGGCGGAATCAAAGCGGCGGTGAGCGCAATCCCTCCCGGTGGGCCATCCACCACGAACAGTTCGCGGACACGAATCGAAGCGAAATTGTGTTCCATGCCTGTTCTGGCGCGGAAACTGGCGGCGGTTCTGGGGCAACCCGTTGTGGATGAAACGCAGGATTCGCGCAGTTTCGATTTCGTGTTGCAATGGGTGCCGGATGAAGTGATGTCGAAGGCGGCCGCGGGATCGGATGCCGCGAATGGACCGTCCCTGTTTACGGCGGTGCAGGAGCAGCTGGGCCTGAAGCTGGAATCGCGCAAAGTGCCGGTGGATGTGCTGGTGGTTGACCGCGCGGAACTACCGTCGGAGAATTGAGCTGGACTATTACTGATAAGGTAATACTATGAGCGTATGATCCAGTCCTGGAAGGACGACCGGGCGCGACAGCTCATGGAGCTTCGACGCGTTTCTGAACTGGCAAATATTGAAGATCAGGTTCGAACCAGGCTGATCCGGCTGGATTCCGCTACATCGCTGGAGGATTTACGCGCGATTCGTGGCAATCGCCTTGAGGCGCTGAGCGGCAATCGAAAAGGACAATTCAGCATTCGGATCAATGATCAGTATCGGATCTGTTTTGTATGGACGGTGAAAGGACCATCGGATGTCGAAATCACGGACTACCACTAAGATCGCGAAAAACTTGTCACCTATCCACCCCGGCAAAATTCTTTTCGAAGATATGCAGGATGAGGAAATCAGCATCAACGGACTCGCGCAGGCAATTCGCGTCCCCGCCAATCGTGTCAGTCTGATCGTGAACGGCAAGCGGGGGATCACGGCGGATACCGCTGCCCGTCTCGCACGCTATTTCGGCACTTCGGCGCAGTATTGGTTGAATATCCAGAATCGTTTTGATCTGGATTCCATCGATCAGTCGACAATCGATCGCGAGGTACTCCCACATCAGGCCGCCTGATCAAAAATGATGAAGCTACCGTATCTTGCGTTCGCTTTCTCGATATTGGTTTGCGCGGCTTCGTTCGATGTGGCTTCCGTCAAACCCGCGAATCCGAATGCGGTGGGGTCGAATTCGGATTCCGATCCGGGGCGCGTCACGATGCAAAACGTCACGCTGAAACGCTGCATCATGCGGGCGTATGAAGTGCCGGATATTCAGATTACGGGCGGCCCGAAGTGGCTGGATGAGAGCCGCTATGACATCGAAGCCCGCGCCGGCTATGCCGCGCAATATGCCGAACTCAACCAGATGCTCCAGACATTGCTGGCGGAGCGTTTTCATTTGAAGCTGCATCATGAAACGCGTTCGCTGCAGGGCTATGCGATTGTGGTCGCGAAGGACGGGCTGAAGATGACGCCGTCCGCGCCGGGAACGCGGGGACATACGAATGATGGCCCAGGCAGCGTGGTGTCGGCGAACACTTCGATTTCCCGGCTGGCTCTGAAGTTGTCGGTACTGCTCAAAGTCCCGGTGGTCGACGAAACCGGCGTAAACGGAAGCTTCGATTTCGCGCTGCGCTGGATTCCGGACGAGGCGGCCGATCCGACGGCCGGACCGTCGCTTTTCACAGCAATTCACGAGCAGTTGGGGCTGCGGCTGGAAGGGCGCAAAGTACCGGTGGATATGCTCGTTGTCGATAGCGCCGAAGCGCCTTCGGCGAATTGAGTCCGTGACAGACGCTTCCATATCCTTCTTACGCTTAAGGGAAGGAGCCTCCAGCCATGCAGATTGATATTTCTCCCGAAACCGAGCGCCTGGTCCGCGAGGAAATCAATAGCGGACATTTCCGCTCAGTGGATGACGTGATCAAGGCGGGTGTTGAGGCATTGCGCGCTGGGGATGCTCCAAAAACTTAGGTCTTGAGCTTCGCTTTGAGCGTGATCAGGATTATTCAGCAACTTCTCGAAACCACCCGGCTTCACTCTGAACAACTGAAGGTGGACGCGGAGCATATTCGCGCGGTGGTCCGCATCGCCGAAATCCACGAGCATCGCCTCAGCGATCTGGAAGGGCAATGATAAGCAATCCGGCTCTCTTTCGGTGATCCGAAAGAGAGCCGCTTCAATCGTAATTCCCCTCCAAAAACCAACACCCCACCAGACAATCCTGCACAACCCGCGAAACGCTCACTCCCTGAATCTCCACATCCCACTCCTGCCGGTCCCATTCCTCGCCGCTCCACCAGTCGCCTGACGTCCGCCATGGACCCGCGCATGCCACCACGCGCCCGTCCCCTATCGACGAAAAAATCCGCGCCGGCTTGCCCTCGCCGGTGCACCACACCTGCGCGGGGCAGGGAGGACGGAACCTGCGCAGCGCCAGTTTCGGCCGCAGCGGCGTGGCCATTTCCTCCGCGCGAATGCTCAGCACACCCATCCGGTAAGCATCGGTCCGCCAGGTATCGAGCATCTCCGGCGCGCCAACATTCTCCACACCCACCAGCGCTCTAATCCGCGCCAACGTCACTTCCAGTTGCTCCGGTTCCGGCGCCGAGGGCAAAAACAAACCATGCTGCGTCGTGCGCGGACGGACCGGCATCATCTCCAGGTAAATCCGCTCCACCGCGGCGCACGGCGGCCTCTTCCGCAATTCCAGTTGCAGCAGCTTCAGCAGAATCTTCTGCTTCAGAATCGGCACAGGCGGACGCAGCACCAGACAATGCTCCGGCGCCCGCTCGAGCCGCAGACGCAGACGGATTTCGTTCGTCGAAAGCGCATGAAACCGCAGACGCCCGCAGAGCTTCTCGATCATCTGCGCCAGCAAAAACAGCAGCGGCTCCAGATCCTCGATCGAATCTTCCAGATCCGCTTCTTCGATGAACACGAGCGGCGTGTCGATCAGCCGTAGCTGCCGGCGTCCCGCGCCACGCGCCAGTTGCTGCATGTGGGCGCCTTCTTCGGAAAGCCGCGCAGCCACGCCCAGTACGGGCAAGGCGGCCAGTTCGCCGAACGTTCGGATCCCCCACAAATCCACCGTACGCGCGAATTCGGGCGATCCGCCCAGCAAATAAACCGGCAGCGGCGCCAGAATCGCAGCCGCGCGCTTCGGCGACACAATCGTTACCCCGCAAATGCCGCGCGCCGTATGCAACGCGGCATCGGGATTCGCCGCGATCGCCAGACTGGCATCGATTCCAACCCGCCGCTCAATCTCCTCCGCCAGCTTTTCAGGCGAGCCGTACAACGACCGCAAACCGCGGACATCGAACACCACCGTATCCGGCGAAGTTTCCTCAATCAGCGGGGAAAAATACGCGGCGCATTCGAGCAGCAGCGGCGCGTTTCCCGGAGCATGCAAACACGCAAACATCCGTCACCGCGCAATGCTGAAACCGGCCCGCCGCCCGCGATGCTCGCGAATGCACTCCGCCGCCGCTTCGAAACCATCCAGAATGCAGCCTGGCAGCCAGCCGCGCCATACCGGACGCGCAATTGTCATCTCCACCTTAAGCGCCGCACACGATTGCGTATGACTCTGCCGCGCCAGCACGAGCAGCGCGGTCCGCGTATTTTCCACGGCATGCCGAAGCCGGAACCAGGAGGCCATGGGAATCCGGTGCACCGTTTTCACCGGCAGATCTCCCAGATCGATTGCGACCAGCCCGAAGCCGCCGCCCTGCGCCAGCAGGTCTACAGCTTTCAGCGCATGCTCGGCGTTCCCACCGCACCGCACCCAAAGCACCTGCGAAAGCCGCACTCCCGCCGCCGTGGCGCTTGCGGGATCGAACCGGTCGCCGGCATCGATCAGCGCACAGAATTCCTGCCGCACACATACCTCCGCCATCAGGGAATGGAGCAGGGAAGTGCGGCCGGAAGAAGCCGGGCCCGCGATCTCCGTCAGTGTGCCTCGCGGAATCTCTCCCACCGCGGATGGCAGCGCCTGATAAGCCGGCTTTTTCAGATCGAAAGCGGCATCGCAACGATCCCCCAAAGCCGTCTGAATTTGTTCCCGAAGTAGCGCGGCGGAGACTGGCATATTCGCCTTATGTTCGCCTATAATGAAGCTCGAAGTCAATGCCATCGGCATATATTGAATTGCACGCCAAATCGGCCTTTAGTTTTCTGCGGGGCGGGAGCACCCCGGAAGATTACGCCAATGCATGCAATCAATTGCAGCAGTCTTCTATGGCATTACTTGATGGTGATGGCGTTTATGGAGCTCCCCGCTTCTATAAGCAGATGGGGAAGTTCGGGCTGAAGGCGCATATCGGCGCGGAGGTCACTTGCACAGACGGCGCCCGCTACCCGCTGCTGGCCAAAAACCAGCAGGGATACCAGAATCTCTGCCGCTTGATTTCGCGGATGAAGCTTCGGACCACCAAGCATCCGAAGGCAGGGAAGGAGGCCGCCGCAACCTGGGATGAGCTGGAGGAATTTTCGAAAGGCCTGATCTGCCTGAGCGGCGATGAAGACGGTCCGCTGGCGCGCAATCTGAGTAAGGCTACCGTGGAGCGGCTGCGGCGGATCTTCGGGAAAGACAACGTCTATCTGGAACTGCAGCGGCATTTTCATCGCGATCAGGAAGTGCGCAATCAGGCGGTGATCGAGTTAGCGCGCGGTATGAAGATGCCGCTCGTCGCGACCAACGGCGTCTGCTACGCCAATTCCACGCATCGCGAACTGCTCGACGTTTTCACCTGCCTGCGGCATCACACCACGCTCGCCGCCGCCGGCAGATTGCTGGAGCGCAACGGCCAGCGGCATCCGAAATCGACCGAAGAGATGATCCGCCTGTTCAGCGACGCGCCGGACGCAATCGACCGCACGACGGAAATCGCTTCGCGCCTCCAGTTCACAATGTCCGATCTCGGCTACGAATTCCCGCACTACCCAGTCCCCAAAGACCACACCGAAGCGACCTGGCTGCGGAAGATCACCGAAGAATTCGCGCGCCACCGCTACGGCAATCGCTATGAGGAAGCGCGCCCGCAAATCGAGAAGGAACTGGCGCTGATCGAAAAGCTGGGTTTCGCGGGCTACTTCCTCATCGTCTGGGACATCGTCCAGTACTGCAAAGGAGAAGGTATTCTGATCCAGGGCCGCGGCTCAGCTGCAAACAGCGCTGTTTGCTATGCGCTCGAAATCACAGCGGTCGATTCCGTTCATTACAAACTTCTCTTCGAACGATTTTTGTCAGAGAACCGTGGCGGAGAATGGCCGGATATCGATCTCGATCTTCCCTCCGGTGAACAACGGGAACGGGCCATCCAGTATATCTATAAGCGCTATGGACAATTGGGCGCTGCGATGACCGCCAACGTGATTACATATCGCGGACGTTCCGCGGCGCGTGAGGCAGGGAAGGTGATGGGGTTCGATGTCGCCACGCTCGATAAGCTGTCAAAGCTTGTCCCGATGTGGGGCTGGACCGACGATTCCGACAAACCTGCAGAACAATTCAGAGAGGCTGGACTCG
Source organism: uncultured Solibacteraceae bacterium (assembly GCA_964636715.1). Lineage (GTDB taxonomy): Bacteria > Acidobacteriota > Terriglobia > Bryobacterales > Bryobacteraceae > BOG-234. The sequence goes on from CAZWTH010000262.1 coordinate 24,311, forward strand.
ATCTCAGGAATAAACGTATCCGCAAGTTTCTGGAACTCGTCACAGGGCTACAGGATCTTCCACGTCATCTCGGCCAGCATTCCGGCGGTATGGTGATCTGCCAGGGGCAACTCGATTCTGTTGTTCCGCTGGAGCCAGCGTCTATGCCGGATCGAGTGGTCGTGCAATGGGATAAGGATGACTGCGCCGATATGGGGCTCGTCAAAGTGGATCTCCTTGGACTCGGCATGATGGCAGTGCTGGAAGAATCAGCTCAACTGATTGATCGGCATTACGACAGGAAGATCGATCTGGGCAACATGCCGCAGGATGATCCGGACGTTTATGCGGCGCTCCAGAAGGCCGACACGATTGGACTCTTTCAGGTGGAGAGTCGCGCTCAGCAGGCCTCCTTGCCACGTATGAGGCCGAAAGAATTCTATGACCTTATCGTGCAGGTAGCTATCGTTCGCCCCGGTCCTATTGAGGGCAAGATGGCGCATCCTTATTTGAAGCGACGGCAGGGAAGAGAGAAGCCGGAACCATTGCATGATTGTTTGCGGGAAATTCTGGATCGCACTCTTGGTGTGCCACTATTCCAGGAACAACTCCTGCGAATGGCCATGAAGGCCGCTGGTTTTACGGGCGGTCAGGCAGAAGAACTTCGTCGCGCATTTGGTTTTAAACGTTCTGAAAAGCGGATGAGAGAAATTGAAGTACAGTTACGCGCGGGGATGACGGCGAATGGAATTACCGGGGAAGATCAGAACAAAATCACGAAGGCGATCACTTCTTTCGCCATGTTCGGCTTTCCCGAATCGCACGCAGCCAGCTTCGCGCTGCTGGCTTATGCCAGCGCCTGGCTGCAGGTACATTATCGGGCAGCGTTCACCTGCGCGCTGCTGAATAATCAGCCGATGGGGTTCTACGGTCCCTCGACTGTTATCAAAGACGCGCAGCGCCACGACCTGCGCATGCTGCCGATAGACATCAATCGCTCCGCTCCGACCTGCACAGTAGAAGTCCCCTGCGTTCGTCTGGGATTCAACTATGTGCGCGGAATGAACAAGGCTGTAGCGAACGCAATCGCCGCCCGGCAGCCGTTCCAGGATATTGCCGATCTCAGCCGCCGTGTTCCGGAACTCAGCAAAACCGATCTCGAAACGCTCGCCGCGATTGGAGCCCTGAATTCCATCGGAGCCAAACACCGGCGCGACGCGCTGTGGCAGGCGTCGTGGCTCTCCAAACCCGCGGCGGATCTGCTCCACGAATCGCCGGAGCCGGCGCCCGAAGCGCCGCTGCGGCAGATGACGCTCGATGAACGCCTCGTCAGCGATCATGCCGGCGTCGGCCTCACCATCGGCCGGCATCCGATGTCGTATCGCCGAGCCGAAATGGATAAGCTCCGCGTTATTCCGGCCGCGAAGCTCGCGTCCGTGCCGAACGGGCGGATCGTCCGGGTTGCCGGCAATATCATCGTGCGGCAGCGCCCGGGTACGGCGAAAGGAATTCTATTTCTGAGCCTGGAGGACGATACCGGTATTTCGAATGTAGTCATCAAGCCCGAGTTGTTTGCCAGCCAGCGCCTGGAAATTCTGGCGCATCCGTGGGTGATGGTGGAAGGGAAGATGCAGAACGTCGATAACGTCATCCATGTTCTGGCCCGCAGGATCAGACCTTTGCCGAACCCGCTCGACATCGGCCAGGGATCGCACGATTTTCACTAGCCCAATCTGATAGCATAGGCGCAATTGTGACTCACTCGTCTCTGGCCCTGCCATTGTTATTTCTGGGAACGATCTCGCTGCTTCCGGCGCAGACACGTCAACCCGAAGCGGTGCCGGAAGTACTACTGTCGACCGATGTCAGCCGCGTGGAAGTTCCCGTCCGGGTCACAGATAAAGCAGGAAAACCCGTTCGCAATCTGGTCAAAAATGATTTCGTCATTTTTGACGAGGGTAAACAGCAAGTCATTCTGTCGGCTGACTATCGCGGTAAGACTCAGCCAGTTGCGCCGCCCGCAACTGTGATCGCGCCGCCCGGCGAAAGCAAAGCCTCTTCGGAAACCAGTTCGGAAACCACTTCCGCATCGGCTTCGCCTCAACAGCTGACGATCATTTGCCTCGACGGAGTCCATACATCCGTGGCGAGTCTCGGGCGATCCCACGAGGCATTGAAGAAGTTATTCCACAATTCTCCCGATGAGCTGCCAACCCCGGTCGTCCTGATAGCGCTCAATCCTCAGCTCCGGGTTCTCCAGCCGGCCACGAATCAAACCAAATTGCTGCTGAGCGCTCTCGATGCACCCGCGACGTCCGCCGCAATGTCCACGCCCGACCGAACTGACTTCTACGCAACAGTGGATGACCTCAAACAGCGTTTCGAGCGATACTGCAAAAGCTGTCCCTGCGGCCGTCACCGCAATACTAACACCGGGAGCGATTGCGAGACTCAACAGAACATCATTCGGCAGTCCATAGAGGCGCAGGCCAAACGGGCGGCGCAATCCTCCTCCGCGCTTTTGGACTCATTCGAAGCCGTCATTCGCGAAGCTGCCAAACTGCAGGGCGATAAAACAGTCGTGATGATATCGGATGGATTCGCGGTTCACCCGGGGAGTGACTTCTACTCCATAGCGCTTTCGTATCTTCCCGAGAGCTCGATTTTTACATCGCCGCCTTTGTTGGATATCAGCGAAAGAGTGACGCGGATCGGACGCCTGGCCGCCGACAATCGCATACCGATCAATACGGTGAACCCGCTGGGCGTGTATTCTCCATCCTTTCTCCAGGGAAACGTGAATGACGCGAGTGGAACTCAGATGGGTACTTCGGCGGCCTCCAATCGAGGAGGGACTTTATACATGGAGGCGGAATCCCGGGCGAGTTCTCAATTGTGGAGCAACGAAGGCCCCCTTGCCGAAATGGCGTCGTTGTCGGTTGGCGCCTATCTTCACAACGACAATAATCTGCAGGCCATTCTGCAGTCCGCCATGGATCCTTCGCCGGACTATTACGTTCTCTCCTACGCCCCGCCGCCAGGGAAAGGCCACGACTACCATCGGATCAAAGTAAGGATGGTCAACAAGGACTATCGGGCCGAGCATCGGGAAGGGTACACCGCTCAGTGAGCCGCCGTCGTCCCGCGCGAAGCGCCGCCTTCACAACCGCCCGCAGCTTCAGCGCAGTCACCCCACGAATTCGGGAGGACCAGTTTCTTCCCTGGAAAATCTGTTTCCCGGGAGTCCTTTTAGGCCCGTCCTGGGACCAACCTTTACACCAAGCCAGTCCTGGGACCCACTTCATTGCGAAAGAGTTGACAGGGTGGTCAGTCTGTACTAAAACAAGTTGACAGGGTCGTCAGTTAAGGGGAAAAACCTGAGTAAATCGCAATCCCGTTTTCGTAATCACCAGTTCGATCTTGCGCGGATCATTTTTGCGCTGTTGGTGTTGCTCTCGCACTCGTCCGAATTAATAGACAAAAGCAGAAAGCGGGAAATTCTCGCCAGGCTTACATTCCCAGGATTGAGCTTTGGGACACTGGCTGTGGACGGTTTTTTCATTCTGAGCGGGTACCTGATTGTCAAGAGCTGGCTCGCTAATCCTAACCTACTCGATTTTTCAGTGAAGCGCATCCTGCGGATCGTACCCGCCTACCTCGTCACGAC
>CAZWTH010000263.1:0-11103 GCA_964636715.1 uncultured Solibacteraceae bacterium
GCCGATGTGTTCCTGCGCGAAGACAAACACGTCATTCCAGAGCCGCGCTTCGAGATGGCTCTGCATCTTCGGCAGATAGAAATACGGGCCGGTCCCTTTCGCGATCAGGGCTTTTGCGTTGTGGAAGAAGTAGAGGCCGAAATCGAAGAACGATCCGGAGACCTGTTCTCCGTCAATGAGAAAGTGGCGCTCCGGCAGATGCCAGCCGCGCGGCCGGACCAGCAGCACGGCGGGCTTTTCCACCAGTTTGTAGCTCTTGCCTTCGGGGCTGGAGTAAGCGATATCGCCGCGCACGGCGTCGCGCAGGTTGATCTGGCCGTTGACGAGGTTTTCCCAGGTGGGCGAATTGGAATCTTCCAGATCCGCCATGAACACGCTGGCGCCGGAATTCAGCGCGTTGATGATCATCTTGCGATCGACGGGGCCGGTGATTTCGGTGCGGCGGTCTGTGAGGTCGGCCGGGATCGGCGCCACTTTCCAGTCGCCCGCGCGGACGGAAGCGGTCTCGGGCAGGAAGTCAGGGCGCTCACCCTGATCGATGCGCTTCTGGCGCGCTTCGCGGGCGGCCAGCAGCTCTTTGCGGCGGCCGTTGAATTTCCGGTGCAGCGCCACGACGAGCGCCAAAGCCTCCGGCGTGAGAATCTCGCGCTGCGCGTCCGTCACGGGCGCGTCGATGATGTATTCCTGCTTCGATGCACTGCTCATGTCTGAAACCGTCTCCTATTTCTTTTTCAATTCCGCGCGCAACTGGCGGTAGGCGGAATCTTCGAAAAGCGTTTTGATCCGTTCGCGTCCATCGGTCCGGGGATCGCCGGGTTTCCATGGATCGCTGCGCAGGCATCGCCCGAGAAAGCTGGTGGCCTCGGTATCGCCGGGCGAGCGCTGCAGAACTTCCCGGAACTGCCCGGCGGCCTTCGCATATTGTCCCAGCTTCCAGAGCGCGTAGCCGTAATTGAACCAATAGTCCGGATCGCCTTCGTCGCCCTGAAGCGCTTTATGGAAACCTTCGGCGGCGGATGCGTCGTTGCGGCGCGAAAGCGCGGCCGCAAGATTGTTGAAGACTTCGTTCAGAGGGACTTCGTCCGAGACCATGCGGAACAGGCGGATGGCGGTATCGAAATCGCCTTCGTAATAGCGGCAGATGCCGAGCAGGAACGAAGCTTCCATGTAGTGGGAATCGGGCCGCGTAACTTTGCTGAGCCAGGCGGCGGCGCCGTGATAATCCTTGCGCGCGAAAAGAATGTGGCCGAGTTCGTAGTTGGGCTGCGAGAAGCGTTCGTCCAGTTTCGCGGCCTGCGTGAAGAATTTGACGCGGAGGTCGGCGTTGGAGGCGGGCGTCATCAGGCCGCGGACGTAACTCTCCATGGCGCCGACGCCGATGGCCGGGCGCTCGCGGCGGAACATGTCTTCGGAGGGAGCCGAATCCGGCGACACCTGGTGGAGAATCTGCCAGGCGAGCGACATTTCGAGCTGGCTCAGATTTTCCAGAATGCCATCCTGCTCGAACGATTGCGCCTCTTTGAACTTGCGGAGGTCGATCACGTGCGCCACGATGCGGATGGGCGCTTTGATGCCCTGGGACGAGAAGGCGGAGGGTTCGATGGTGTAGTCGCCGAAGACGACCTGGCCGGCGTCCAACGTCTGGCCGATTTTCATCACGGTGGCGCGGGTCAGCAAAACCTCCGGGCGGACGCCCATGCGGTGGTAGACCTCGACGCGATCGTCGCGCGAGAGCGTGAGCAGACCGTATGCGCTCAGGGTTTCGTGGACGGTTTCGGCCACGCTTTCGCCGATCCAGTTGAGGTCGGGGGCGCTGGACACGTTGATATTGAAGAGGGGCAGGACGGCGACTGTATCGGCGCACCAGGCCGGCGAGACAGCCGCGAACAGAGCTATCGCTGCAATTTTGGCAAGAGGGCTGGCAAATCGGAGGGCCAAACCTTCAGGGTAACAGGGGCGCTGCCTGGTCATCGTAGTACGCGCGAACGCGCCGTGCCGCCGCTTTGCCGATTTTCTTCGCCAGTTCGTGTTCGCTCGATTGGCGGACCATGGTGGAGCTGCCGAATTCGCGCAGCAGCTTGCGGACCGTGATGGCCCCGACGCCCGGAATTTCCTCGAGCTCGGAGGTCAGAGTACGGGCGTTGCGGCGCGTGCGGTGGAAGGTGACGGCGAAGCGGTGGGCTTCGTCGCGGATTGTCTGGACCAGATGGAGGATCGGCGAGAAACGGTCGAGCACGACGGGCTCATCCTCCTGGCCGAGAACGTAGATGATTTCTTCGCGCTTGGCGATGGAGGCGACCTGGGCATCGGCAATGCCGATCGAATCGAGCGCATCGGCGGCGGCGTGCAACTGGCCGAGGCCGCCATCGATCAGGATGAGGCCGGGCAGGGGCGCGCCTTCCGATTGCAGCCGCGAATAGCGTCGCGTCACGACTTCGCGCATGCTGGCGAAATCGTCATTCCCTTCCACCGTGCGGATGATGAATTTGCGGTAGTCGGATTTCTTCATCCGGCCGTCTTCCCAGACCACCATGCTGGCGACTTTGTCCGTGCCCTGGACGTGGGAGATATCGAAACATTCGATGCGGTTGGGCGCTTCGCCGAGACTGAGGGCGTCCTGCAGGGCTTCTTTGATGGCGTTCGACGACGGCTTCATCACGCGGAAGCGCGCTTCGAAACTATGCTTCGCGTTGGTTTCGGCGAGCGACAGCATGGCCTTTTTCTGGCCGCGCTGGGGCGTTACGATTTCGACTTTGCGATTTTTCTTTTCCGAAAGCAGCTCTTCCATCACGGCGCAGTCTTCGAATTCGACGGGGACGTGGATGGCGGAGGGCACGAACTGCTGATCGAGATAGATCTGGAGCAGGAGAGAGGAGAAGAATTCGGGGGCGTTGAATTCGCGCTGGTCTTCCCAGAAGAACTCGCGGCGATCGACGATCTGGCCGTTGCGCATGTGGAAGACGTTGACGGCGACCATGGGCGGTTCGGCGTAGAAACCGAAGATATCGGCGTCATTGCCGGCGGCCGCGGCCATCTTCTGGCGCTCGGCGATTTCTTCAACGGTGTTCAGGATGTCGCGCAGCGCGGCGGCGCGTTCGAACTGCAGGTCTTCGGCGGCGGCTTCCATCTGGTCGCGCAGCTCGGCGGCCAGGCTGGTGTGGCGGCCTTCGAGCAGCATCTTCACCTGGCGGGCGGCGCGGGCGTATTCTTCGTTGGTGGTGAGGCCTTCGACGCAGGGGCCGAGGCAGCGGTGAATGTGGAACTGCAGGCAGGGCTTGGGATGGAAGCGCGTGAGATCCACTTTGCAACTGGGGACGAGGAAATGCCGGTGGATCAGGTGTACGATCCGGTACGCGAGATTGCCGGGGAAGTAAGGGCCGTAATACGTGGATCCGTCTTTGCGCAGGCGGCGCGTGACGTAGACGCGCGGATAGCGCTCGTTCGTCAGCTTGATGTAGGGGTAGGTCTTGTCGTCGCGCAGCAGGACGTTGAAGCGGGGCCGGTACTGCTTGATGAGGTTGTTTTCGAGGGCGAGTGCTTCCTTCTCGTTATCGACCAGGATGTAATCGACGGAATGCGCTTCCGAGATGAGGGTGCCGGTCTTGGCTTCGAGGAGCCGGTCTTCGTTGAAATAGCTGCGGACGCGGGCGCGGAGGCTCTTCGCCTTGCCCACGTAGATGACTTTTCCCGCGCCGTCCTTGTACAGATACACGCCTGGCGCGAGAGGTAAAAGGCCGGCCTGTTCACGTAGCGGAGTCACTGCCGATTGGATTCGGACGGGGAGAAAACTATACTTAAAGTATGTCACGCGGGCCAATTTGCGCTGTGTTGGTGGTGGCGGCGGGGCTGTTCCCGGCCGCGAAGGCCGCGCTGGGGCAGCTTCCGCCTCCGCTGGTTCCGAAAACGGAATTGCCTCCGGATGAGGACAAGACGAACGCCGTGGAGACGTTCAGCTTCAATCCAGTGCAATCGAAGCGCGAGATGACGGCGGGCGATTTCTACTTCAAGAAGGGCAATTACACGGCGGCGGCGGCGCGGTATGAGCGCGCCACGAAGTGGAATGACGGCAACGCCGATGCCTGGCTGCGGTTGGGCGAGGCGGAAGAGAAAAAGTCGAACGACAAGGCGGCGGTGGAGGCTTACAAGAAGTTTTTGGAGCTTTCGCCCGACGCGAAAAACGCGGACGAAGTTAAGAAGAAGCTTGCGAAGCTGAAAAGCTGAGTTCGGGCTTCGGCTGCGGACGTGAAGGTCCACGCAGGCGTTTGTTCAGCGGTTCAGAGAACCAGCGCGCGAGCGCGGCGCCGGGAAGCATCGCCAGCAGGGCTATCACGGCCACCCACAGCAGTTGCGGTCCTTTCTGAAATCGAACGTACAGCATGGTTCCCCAGAGCACGATGAATTCGTGCGTGAGGTAGATTTCGTAGCTGTGGCGGCCCATCCAGCGGATGGGCGCGGTGAGGCGGCTGCCGCGCATGCCGGTGAGGGTAGTGGCGGCGATGACGAGGCAAGCGCCGAGCGGAAGCACCGTCCCATCGAGGCCGGTGCGGCCGAGCAATTTCATCAGCGGCCAGTGGCCGGGCCAGAATGCGATGAGGAACATCATGGCGGAGCCGGCGATTGCGGCTGTCAGCCAGACGGGGGCGCTGATGGGCTTTCTGCGGATTCGATCTGTGAAAAGCGCGCAGAGACAGCCGAGCGCGATGCCGTCCATACCGCCGAGGTAAGCCTTTTCTTTCCAGATTTCGTTACCAGGCCAGACGGCGCGCTGGAAGGGGCCGAGGATGATCACGACTGCGAGCAGCGCGGTGAAGAGCAACATGCCGCGGCGCCTGCGCAGGAGCGCGACGCACGCCAGCGGGAAGAACAGGTAGAACATTTCTTCGATGGAGAGGGACCAGAGAACGTCCCAGTTGGGCGGGAGCCATCCGTGCGCGGCTTCGAGCCAGTTCAGATGGAATGTCAGCGCGGCGAAGAGCGCGCGGGGCAGGGAGGCGCGGGTGGGGTTGATGGAGAATGCGTCGATGCGGGCGAGGTGGAGAGCGCTGAGGATGGTGAGGATCAGCAGCAGCGATGGCATGATGCGGGCGAAGCGGATTCGGTAGAAGCGCGCGGGCTGCATGCCGGCGAGCGATCCGAAGCGGCGCAGCGATGTGGTGGTGATCAGGAAGCCGGAGATCGCGAAGAAGACGGTGACGCCGTTGTTGCCGTTGCGAAAGAGCAGCCAGGCGAGCCAGGCTGGCATCTGGTTGTCGAACGGGAGCCCGGCGATGCGCATCCGGATCCAGATGTGGAGCAGGATGACGGCGAGGATCGAGAGGCCGCGGAGGATGTCGACGCCGTCGAGGCGGCGATCGTCTGGCATGAGGTGATCGTACCAGGCGGGAAGGAATTAGAATTGGTGTACGTGATCCGGCCGTCTGAACCTTATTCCGATACCGATCCGCGCGCGATGGAAGTGTGGCTTCAATTGCTGCGCGAGAAGACGCCGGAGGAGAAGATCGTGATGACATTCGAGATGAGCGAGTTTGCTGTGCGGCTCTCCGAATCGGGCGTGCGCGCCCGCTATCCGAACGCTTCCGAGCGCGAGATCTTTCTGCGTTCCGCCGCTTTGCGAATCCCGCGGGATCTCATGATTCGGGCGTATGGATGGGATCCCGAGACGCCGTTTCCAGAAGATGAAAACGCTGTCTGAAGCTCTCGCGATGCTGCTGGCCACGCTGGATCGGCTCGAGATTCCATACGAGATTGGTGGATCTGTCGCCAGTTCCTCGCACGGGATTCCCCGCACGACAATGGACGTCGATCTCGTCATCGATCTGCCGCCGGACAAGATTGACCAATTTGTGGAGGACGTCCGCGGAGAGTTTTACGCGGACGCCGGGCAAATACGCGAGGCCTTCGAAGCCGGTCGCGCGGCGAATTTGATTCATCTCAGGAGTGTCTGGAAATTTGATCTGTTCCCGCTGCGAAACGATGAATATAGCCGCACAGAGTTCGGTCGACGCACATTCCGGGAAATTCAGCCGGATAGTGGCGCTCCGATGGAATGCGCCGTTTCCTCAATGGAGGACACGATCCTCCGGAAACTGGAATGGTTCAGGGCCGGCGGTGAAATCTCCGAACGTCAATGGAACGACATTGCGGGGATGTGGAACGCGGCGAGTTCGCGAGCGGACATGAACTATCTCCGCCATTGGGCCGAACGGCTCGGAGTCAAGGACCTCTTGGACAAGTTGACCGGTGGTTAAGCCCTCACTTCGATCATTCGCCACTCGGAATCGCCGAATGTATCCGAGATGCGTCCGCCGGCTTTCTGGATGGCGGCGGCGATCACCGGGATGTCCGCGCTTTCGAAGCCGCTCAGAATTGCCACGCCGCCGGGCTTCAGGATGCGAATCCATTCGGGGGCGAGTTCCGCGATCCAGGCGGGGCTGATGTTGGCCACCACAATATCCGCCGATGCCGGCGCGATGGAATCCGCCGAGCCGACGAATACCGGTACGTCCACACCGGCGCGGCGGAAATTTTCGCGGGCGACGATGACGGCGCCATGATCGGTATCGCAGGCGCAGGCTCTCGACGCGCCCAGTTTCAGGGCCGCTTCGGAAAGAATCCCGGAGCCGGTTCCTACGTCCGCGATCGTGGCGCCGGGGCGCAGATGGCGTTCGATCGCTTCGAGGCAAAGCCGAGTCGTCTCGTGAGCGCCGGTGCCGAACGCCAGGCCCGCGTTCACTTCGATGCGAATCCGTCCGTCCGGCGTCGCTTCGTTGCGCCATTCGGGAACCACGAAAATACGGTGGCCGATTTCCATCGGCTGCAGGTGCTCGCGCGCGAACGCCACCCAATCGCGCGTGTCGGCCGGGTGGACTTCGCCGCCGAAGCGCGACTGCAGTCCGGACGCGAGTTCATCGTCATCGAAGAACGCGCGCATACGGGCGGCTTCGGCCGTGTCCGCGAGCTCCACGATTCCGGTACAGCCGGATTCCCACAGCTCGGCGATGCGCAGCTCCTTCGTCCCTTGCGGGCATTCGAGGTCGATTGAGAACATAGAGGATTCAGATGAAATTACAGGGAATGTTTGCGCTGGCAGCCACGCCTTTCGATCATACAGGGGCGGTTTACCGCACCAAGGTTCAGCATAATTTCGGCAAGTGGCGCCGTACCAGTCTGGCCGGATTTATTGTGGGCTCACACGCCGGCGAAGGTCCGCTGCTGGACGCGGCGGAGAAGGCGGAAATTCTGAAGCTCGCCGCGCCGGATCCGGAGACGGGAAGCGCGTCAATCCTCATTGCGGACGTCTCGCGCGAAGGCGTGGATGGCGCGGTGGCCGAAGCGCGCTCGATGGCGGAAGCCGGCGCCGCGGCGGTCATCAGCCGGCCCCCCGGCGAATACCGTTACCTCTCGGGCGGTTCGCAAATGGAGTCGCTCTACTTCCGCGCGCTGGCCGACCGGTCGCCCGTCCCGGTGGTGATCCACAATCTGCCGGCGATAACCGGCGTGGATCTGGAACCCGCGACGATCTCGAAGCTGGCGGAGCACCCGAATATCATCGGCGTGCTCGAATCCGGAACGCCGGCGGAGCGAGTCAAAGAAGTGCGCGCGCTCGTGGGCAAGGATTTCTCTATACTTGCCGGTTCGGAAGGCGTGGTGTGGGAATCGCTGCGGGCGGGCGCGAACGGCGCCGCCCTGGCGTTCGCGAGCGCTGCGCCGTACGCGACGATTGCGATCTGGGAGGCGTTCCGTACGCGCGAAGAAGATGCCGGAGTGGACTGGCAGGGGCGTATTGCGCACCCCGGCGAACTGGTGACCGATGTCTACGGCGCGCCCGGCCTGAAGTATGCGATGGATCTCAACGGCTACTACGGAGGCCCGGCGCGACTGCCATTCTCGCCGCTTTCGGCGGAAGGGAAGCAGGCGGTTGAGGATGCGTTTCGCGATCTGAAGGGCTAGCGACGTCAGCTAACTGCGCGTCAGCGCGCGCAGCGCTTCTTCCACGTGCTGACTCGATTCTGAAAGGGCCGAATAGACGCGGCGGATTCGGCCATCGGCGCCGATTACGTAAGTCACGCGTCCCGGTATAACGCCAAATCTTTTGTGGACCCCGTAGAGCTTCCGCACGGCGCCGCCTTTGTCGCTCAGCAGCGTGAACGGCAGCGCGTATTTCGCGGCGAACTTCGCGTGGGACGCCGGTGAATCGTCACTGATCCCCAGAATGCGCGCTCCGATTGAGTCAAACTCGGCGAGCCTATCGCGAAACGCGCACGCCTGCTTCGTGCAGACGTTTGTATCGTCCTTCGGATAGAAATAGATCACCACTGGATTGCCGCGCAACGCGCTCAGGCGAACGGAAGCGCCGGTGGAATCGGGTAGTTCGAAATCGGGCGCCATGGCGCCGGGTTCGAGCAGAGGCATAGCGGAGGATCAGGGCAGAATACCGGGCGTCAGCCGCTGATATCCGGAGTATTGCAAATCGTTTTCGACGAGAAGATCCGGCCCGAGGTATTGCATGTGGTGAATGTGTGCGGGGGCGAGGCCGAACGGCGTGGGCGTGTAGTCGACGACGGCGTTGTCGCGCACGTGCAGGGTTCCGGTCACGGGCGTCTCGGCGTCCATGATGATGCGCATCGGGAGCAGGTCCTCGGTACGGAGCCAGATTTCGCCGTGGGTGGAGCGGACGTTCATGGTTCGTTCGTGGAATACCGTCAGGCCGGTGGCGCCGGAGGTCTGAGCGTAGTCGAGCGCAATCATCGGCACGCCGTTCAGGAGACGCTCATGGCCCATGGTGAAGGTGTAGTGCGGGCGCGCGGCGGCGGTGAAGAGGAGAATGAGCTGTCCGAAATCGGTGACCGCGCCTTCGAGACGATTGCGTTCGAAGTTTTCGAGCAGGCGGTGTTTGAGCTCATCGTCTTCCGACTGGACTCCGATAGCGAGCGCGTGGCGGGCTTTATCGGCGGGCGAGATCGTGCGGCCGTCGATGGTGAGGACGGAACGGAGTTCGTGGATGGCGCGCGCCGGACCGAGTTGTGCGAGAGCGTAGTCGGAAATCACGATGTGGGTACGGAATTTGGGCGGGAGTTTGACGGTGGCGTTGGCGTCGCCCTTCTTTGCCTCTTGTTCGAGGACCTGGACGAAGCCGCGGCGGCCGCGCTGTTCGAGTCTTTCGCGCGCCACGATACCGGGCGCGCTTCTCGCGAAGATGGCGGCGGCGCGGGCGGTGGCTTCAACGAGGGTATCGGCGGTGAGAGGCTCGCCGGGTTCCTGCGGCAGGGCAGCCGCGGTCAGGATGCCGGTCAGAACGACGATGCGGATCGTCCGGTGCATTGGGACTAAGATTCGTCCTCGTCTGACTCATGGATTTCGGGCAGCGTTCGCCGGCGCATGACTCGGATAACGCGGATCCCGCGCGAAACACGCCCGAAGAAAATGACGTGGCTGCCTTGTTCAGTGCGCCAGAGACCAGGCCGTATGGAATCGCAGCGCGGTCCGGGCGATGAATTTTCCGCCAGTTGGCCGTAGCGCTCTTCGATCGCATCCAGATAGCGAATCGTCTGTTCCTCGCCCCACTGCCGCAGGGTGTGGCGAGTGATCTCGTCGAGATCTGCTTCCGCGAGATGAGAAAGCCGGAAAATGCCCAACGTTCAGTGTTTCTTCGAGCGGAGTTTCAGCGATTGGCGAACGCGATCGAACGCATTGCCATCCGGAAATCCACTCGCATCTCCTTCGTCGATTGCGGATCGCAGGCCGGCGAGCTTCGCATCGAACTCTTGCTCTTCGCGCTCCAAAATCCGAAGTGCGGCCCGGACTACCTCGCTGGCATTCTCGTATTTGCCGCTTTCGACCTTTGCGCGCACGTAGTTATCGAGAGCGTCGGTGAGATTAACGTTCCGGGTCGGCATCTTCAAAACAGTATAGCCAGATTGTCAAAGATTGCCAATTAGTGAAGTGGTTCCGTCAGGAATGGAATTGACTGCTGCACGATTCCGTCGAGCGCATCGAGCAGTTCGTGGTCGGATTCAAGTTCGGTGAGTTGTGCGTTCGGATGGCTGGCGGCGAAGGTCCGGGAAAAGCTGGTCGGGACGACGGTATCGTTCACGCCGTGAAAGATCCGGGCGGGCTGGTGGAAGCCGGGGTAGCTGGGGAAGCGGCCGGCGTCCTCGTAGAGGCCGAAGTGGACGCGGCGGAGTTCCTTCGCGCCGTAATGATAGACCGGCAGCCAGCCGGTTTCGCTCCAGTGTTCGATCGCGGCCTCGCCATGGATTTCGCGCCATCTCGTCTGAAACCCGAAGGCGGGCGCCAGCAGGACAAGACGATCGACCTCGGGGTGAGCTGCGGCATAGAGCGCGGCGAGGTAGCCGCCCATGGAAGAGCCAATCAGGCGGCAGGGGGCGCTATTCAGGGTTCGTTCGATGATCCGGAGCTGGCCGGAAAGGGTGAGATGTTCGAAATCGTCCTCATCGAGAACGGGGATTTCGAGGTCGATTCCGGAACTCGCGAGCGCCTCTCGAAAAGCCTGCGCTTTGCGGGATTGCGGGCCGGACGCAAAGCCGTGCAAATAAACATGCCTCATATAAACTACTGATTATAGACGATTTGCAAAAAAGTTTTCGCGGATGGTTGCAAAGCTGCTAAGCGCTTGCTAATCTACAAGAGCTGTCGCGAACGCAGCCGAGCTCAGCAGACACAGTCTGCACGGCTGGTTGCCTGTGGCACGGTCACAGGCGAGATAGCAAAGGGTAGTCTGTCGCCTGCAACCGAACGAAGGTTGCAAAGTCGTAAAAGGCATGATAGAGTAACCCTAGTAATGTTGCTGCCGAGAGGCAGTAATCAAGGCGGTAACAAGCTGTAGAGGCGAATCGGAGATGGAATCTTCGGGTTTTGCCCAGCGGTGGTAACAACCTCCTGTAAGTTCTTTTTACAAGAACGAAATTTTTTGTGATTCACCCGGGTTCTGTAATGGCCCTTTGCGCTTCACGCGGGAATTGAGCGGAAGCGAGGTGGATCGCGCAAGTTTCGAGGCTGACTGTTCGTTTTCGCGTCTTCGGAGGCGGGAGCGGGCAAGTCCAGATCTTTGACAATCTGGTTGGATGCACTAAGCAACTTCGT
>CAZWTH010000264.1:0-24471 GCA_964636715.1 uncultured Solibacteraceae bacterium
GCTGGCCGCCGCGCTCATCGAATCATGACGCCGCCTCTTGTTCTCGCCCAGCCCGATGAGCCGTCCTGGGGCTACGGTGAAATTTTCCTCGGACTCGCCGTCTTTCTGGTTGCGATCGGCGGATCGGTTACGTTCGCCACCCACGTCCTGCATGCGCCGCAGGAATCCGGATTCTGGGGTGTGCTGGAGGAAGTAGCCGCCTATGCGATTCTCCTCCTCGCGCTGAAGCTTCTCTTTGCGCGCCACGGCCGGAAGTTGTTTGAATCGCTCGGATGGTCGAAGCCAGGCCCGTTTTCCACGCGGTCGCTGGCCATCGTTGGGCTCTGCGTGTCGGTTGCGGGCGTCATTCTGGAATACGTTTTGCGAACGCCAGACGTCGAAACGCCGTTCGTGAAGATGCTGGCCGATCCCGCCAGCCGGATCGCGATCGCGGTGATGGGCGTGACGGTCGCGCCGGTGATTGAAGAAACCCTGTTTCGCGGCTTTCTGCAGCCGGTTCTGATCGCCTCGGCGGGAGTGCTGCCCGGCATTCTGATCACGTCGATTATCTTCGGCGGCCTCCATCTGAGCCAGAACGGGAATATCTGGCAGAGCGGCGTCGTCATTATGTTCGTGGGCTTTGTGCTCGGAACGGTTCGGCATATAACCGGATCTACCCGGGCATCCACCATCGTTCACATCGCATACAACTCGCTGCCCATGGTTTTCCTGTTGCTGCAGACCGTAATCAGCCCCGACAAATAAGACCTATGATCGAGACCATTCAATGGACCCCCGAAGGGGTCGTCATGATCGACCAGACGAAGATTCCCGCGGAGGAAACCTACGTCACCTGCCGCGATTCGCATCAGGTGGCGGAGGCGATTCGCTCCATGGTGATTCGCGGAGCTCCCGCAATCGGCGTCGCCGCCGCCATGGGCGTGGCGATCGGCGTTGCGAAGGCGGATCAATCGCAGCCGCTCGATCCGCAGGTAGAAGCAATTTGCGCGGAACTTGCCGGCACGCGCCCCACGGCGGTCAATTTGTTCTGGGCCATCGACCGCATGAATAAGCTCTACGGGCAGCTTCGCGGCAAGCCATTCGAAGAGATTCGCGATACGCTCATCCGTGAAGCGATTCTCGTGCGCGAGGAAGATATCGCGATCAATCGGGCTATCGGTAAACACGGCGGCGAACTGATCCCCGATGGCGCCACCGTCCTGACGCACTGCAATGCGGGCGCGCTCGCCACCGCGGGCTATGGAACCGCGCTGGGCGTCATCCGCGCCGCGGTCGAAGCGGGCAAGAAGGTTGGCGTTTTCGCCGATGAAACGCGTCCGTTCCTGCAGGGCGCGCGCCTCACTGTGTGGGAATTGCAGCACGATAACATTCCCGCGACTCTGATCACGGACAACATGGCCGGTCATTTCCTGCGCGCCGGCAAGATCGCCTGTATCGTGGTCGGCGCGGACCGAATCGCGGCCAACGGCGATGTGGCGAACAAGATCGGTACCTATAGCGTCGCCGTGCTGGCCAAAGAGAACAACGTTCCGTTCTACGTCGCGGCCCCCATCTCCACGCTCGATCTGACGCTCGCAACAGGCGATCTGATTCCCATCGAGGAGCGCGCCGCGGGCGAGGTCACTCACGTCTTCGGTGTCCCGGTCGCGCCGAAAGGAACAGACGTCCGTAACCCGGCGTTCGACGTGACGCCGAACCGGTACGTGACCGCTATCATTACGGAAAAGGGTGTGGCGCGCGCGCCCTACGAAAACTCGCTGCGCGCTCTTGCCGGAGGCTCCGAATGAGAATCATCGCCTTTCTTCTCGCCGCCGCGCTGCTCGCGCCTGCCGCCAACGAATTCTCGGATCGCCGCGCGCCAGGGTTCTCGCTCCCGGATTCCAGATTCGAGCAGCACGATCCGCAGGATTATCGCGGCAAGGTTCTGCTGGTCGATATTATGTTGACCACCTGCCCTACGTGCAATCACCTCGCGGATACGCTGCTTTCCCTGACGAAGAAGTATGGCGACAAAATCGGCGTCATTTCCGTTGTCACGCTGCCCGACACCATGGCCGATACGACGGCGTTCGCGGCGAAACACGGCATCACATGGCCAATCGTTTTCGACAGCGGCCAGATGATCGCCTCGTATCTGAAGGTCACTCCGGCCAACGCTCAGGTCCATTTTCCGCATCTGTTCTTTATTGACGGGCAGGGTGTGATTCGCAACGATTTCGGACCCACAGACGATGCTTCACTGACCGTGGAAAAGCTCTCGGAAGTCATCGATTCTCTGCTCTCTCCAGCTCGGAAACTGTAGCCGTCCATACGCGTATAGACCGCGTTTGGCCTGTAAAACACGATGTTTGCTGTACGTTTCACAACTAAGGCGTATTCCTATGGTTTTTAGGATTGACGCTGATTCTTATTCCTTCCACGCACTGGTAACTTAGTTCAAACAGTTTATTTGTTTCAGGGCAGCCGGCATTGAGTTTGTCGGCATTGACTGGGTCTTTTGCGGGAAAGACCGGGAGCAGTCAGTGCCTGTGAAACTACGCCACCGGACTGCCTGGATTAGACGAAGTTAGTTGGCGTTTCACCGAAGCAGTCGTCCCGGACTGACGGAAAATTTAAATCTTTTTTGAGGATGAATGAAACACTTTACCCGTACTACGTTGCTGCCCCTCCTGGCCTTCTCGCTTCTGCCAGTAGCAGCGTTTTCCCAACCCAATGTCTGGATCGCGAACTCCATGGTGCGAGTTGGCGTCAATGACGCGCCAGGCAACGGATCTGCTGTAAATCTTTACGCCGCAAAAAACGAATCGGAATCTTTTCAGATCGTGGTCAACGCCCCCATCGGTGGATTGGGAAACGTGAATGTCACGGTCTCGGATCTCTCCGGACCTGGAGGAGCCGTCATACCCAGTTCGGCTTTCAGCCTCTACCGTGAGAAATACATGTACGTCAACCAGGCCAGCGTGAACTGGTATGGTCCTAATCAATCGCAGGGAGCCGGCTGGTATCCGGACGCCTTGATTCCCTTCAAGGATCCCAACACAGGCGCGCCCATCTATGGCGCTCAGATCGAAGCGGTGCCGTTCAGCGTGCAGCAATACCAGAATCAGCCGATCTGGGCCGACCTTCTGGTGCCGGCCAATGCAACGCCCGGTACTTACTACGGCAGCTATACGGTGACCGCCAATCAGGGCAGCTATACCGGCTACATCACGGTTAATGTCTGGCACTTCGCGCTGCCGACGAAACCGTATCTCAAGTCGGCTTTCCTGTTCTGGACAGGGATCGACGTCAACTATCACAAGGAAATGCTTCGCAACCGGGTTTCGTCTTTGCGCAGCGATCCTTCCCTGCAGAGCTCGCTCGTACCCTACGGCCTGCAGTCGGTCGGTCTTCCGTTTTACAGCGGCGCGAGTAACGGCTATTGCTCCATGTCGCAGCCGCCGAGCGTAGCATCACTGAAAGCATCGGCGGCGCAACAAAATCCGAATTTGATCCCGATGGTCTACAGTACGGACGAGATCATCAACTGCACCGCGCTCTATCCGACCATCCGCGCGTGGGGCAATGCCCTGCACCAGGCGGGCGTGAAGAATCTGGCGACTCTGCCTCCGATTCCGGATTTGTTCGACGACGGTTCGGGCACGGGACGTTCAGCCGTCGATTACTGGGCGGTGATGTCTGTTTCCTACAATCCGTACTACGTCTCGCAGGCGCTCAACAAGGGCGACGAGGTGTGGTCCTACACCGCGCTCGAACAGGACGGCTATTCACCGAAGTGGCAGATCGATTTCGCTCCGATGAACTTCCGGATTCAGCCGGGGTTCCTCAGCCAGTCGCTCGGTTTCAGCGGCCTTCTCTATTGGCGCGTGGACGCGTGGAACAGCGACCCGTGGAACCAGGTCAACACGCAGGGACTGTACAGCTCGAACAACTATCCCGGTGAAGGTATCCTGGTTTATCCCGGTTATCAGGTCGGTATCGACGGCGTCGCGCCTTCGATGCGGCTGAAGTGGATCCGCGATGGCGTGGACGACTACGATTACGTCCAGATGCTCCGCAACGCCGGCGAAGGCAGCTGGGCGGTGGGTCTTTCCTCCCAGGTTGCGCCAGACTGGACAAACTGGACCCGCGACGTGGACTACCTTGCGAACGTCCGCTATCAGCTCGGCACGGAACTCGACCGCATCTATGGCGGCGGCTCCAGCAGCTCGAACAATTCCAGCAGCCAGAGCAGCAATGCGAACAGCAACTCGTCGCAACAGGCCGTGGCCTCGGGGAACGTGTCTCCTTCGATCGTGAGCGTTGTGCCCACCAACAATGGCGGAACGCGCGTGACGTTCCAAATCACGATCGCCGATGGGAATGGCGGGGGCGATCTCGCCGGCGTCGAAACTGTCGTGAATACGGGACTGAGTGGCGCGAACGGTTGCTGGTTCTATTACAATCTTGACAAAGCCTCCGTGTCTCTCGCTTACGACAACGGGGCCACCTGGGCGAGCGTCGGTCAGGGTCAGGGCTACTCCATCAGTAACAGTCACTGCTCGATCGCGGGGTGGGATTTCGGCGGTTCGAGATCCGGAAACTCGGCCACGATTACGGTCGCGGTCAATTTCTGGAACTTTACCGGCACAAAGAGTCTTTACGTTCAGTCTGTGGACCATGAGGGCGCCAACTCCGGTTATCAGAACTGGGGGAAGTGGCCGGTACCGTAACGCGAAGTTGGTGGGGGAGCAGACGGGCAGGCCATTTCCGACGATGGCCTGCCCGTTTTGCGTTTTCAGTGGATGGATTGCGGATGGCGCCGCTCCATGAAGGCCGCGATATCGCCCATGGGGGAAATTTCGATATTGCCGGCGTCGCGCGCGCGGGTCAGGCTGTCCAGCATGTCGTCGAGCATGGAGAAACCATCCGGCGATTCGGCCAGGTTATCCGGGTGGAAGCAGTAATGGAATATTCCTTTATGACGCGCCGCCGCTTCAAGCCCTTTGCGGAATCGTTCGACGCGCGACCGAAGCGGAGCGAGGCGGCTTCGCGACTGGCCGATCGGGTAAAGAAAGAGTGAAGCGGGGACCGTCCAGAGGCCGTTCATTTTCCGGACGGGCCAGACGGCTGGCGGAGCGGCGCTTCGCATCTCGTCGGCAAGCCGAAGAGCGGCGCCGGGCAGCGTCTTGCCCAGACGAAACGCGAGCGTCGGCGTCCGGCTGCGATAGCAACGGATTCCATATTTGGGCAGCAGATCGTGATAGCGTTCGCGCTCTCTCGGATGCGAGAAGGTCATGGGCGTGACGCCGGCTTCCTTCATGGCTCTTACGCCCTGCGCCAGTTCCCGCTCGGCCACCTCGCGATTGACTTCCGGGTGATCCCAGACCACATGCGCCAGGCCGCCGTGTAATCCGATTTCCTGTTGAGGGCTCGCCTGCCGGAGCCGATCGAAAAAGGAGCGCCTGTACCAGAGCGGCGCCGTGTTCTCGGTTCCCGCCGGCACTTTGCTGGTCCAGGATCGGGGAAGTCCGTCCATCCTTTCGTCGCGAGCCCCTTGGCTGCCAGGCAATGTCATCGCGCCCACGACAAACCATGTGGCGCGAATGTTCCCCTTCGTCAGCCGCCCAAGAAGGCGATCGTGAGCTTCGATGGCGCCGGGGTATTTTTCGCTGAACTGGCGCTCCCCGAAAGTATCCACGTAGCCCCAGATTTGCTCGGTATCGAAAGAAAGTGTTGCAATTCCGCGGTCGAACAGACCTCTTCTCATTGCGGAACAATGAAGCAACTCAAAGGCAATTGTGCCGCTTTGCGCAGCCAGGCCTGTTTTGGCATCCCCCGTGCAATCGCGAAAGCGTATATGGGCGACTGCACGGGGATTGTTGTGGACCAACACACGTTGAACCGTGATCAATTAAGACAAAAGGTGCTGGAGTGTCTGGCAGAAGCTGCGGAGGTCAGAGGCACGAAGGCAGTTTCCGCACTCCAGGACGATTCCGTCCTGCTCGAATCGGGCCTCGATTCGCTCGGATTCGCGGTGCTGGTGGTCCGGCTGGAGGAAATCCTGGGGTATGACCCGTTCGTGCTGATGAGCGAGCCGGTATATCCCCGGACATTCGGTGAGTTTCTGGACATTTATGAGCGCTTTCAGCCCAGGGAAAATTTGACCGCATGCTGATGCAGCGGATGCGGGAACTGCCGCCCGATACCACTCTCTGGATCGACGCCGCGGGCGAACGGGTGACCGCAGGCGACGTCGCGAACTGGCCTGAGGGGAATCCGTTTCGCGGCAAGAGCGTCGCTCTGTGGTTTTCCGATTCGAATCTTCTGGCGCGGGCCGTAGCCGCACTCGATGGTTCGGCCGCGCGATTTCTTCTGCTCGCTCCGGGGACTGCGAGCGAACTGGGAGCGCAACTGATCGCGCAATTCGGCGCTGATGTTGTCCTTACCGATGAGGACGGGGAAAAGCTGAGGGCGGACCGGGGCCCGGAGGTGGCGACTGCGTGGGTGATCCCGACGTCCGGAACGACCGGAACTCCGAAGCTCGTGGCGCACACCTTCCGCTCCCTGACCAGAACAGTGAAGACGAATCCCGAAATCGGGCGTCAGT
The DNA here is from genome assembly GCA_964636715.1 of uncultured Solibacteraceae bacterium. Classification (GTDB taxonomy): domain Bacteria; phylum Acidobacteriota; class Terriglobia; order Bryobacterales; family Bryobacteraceae; genus BOG-234. The sequence continues at coordinate 6,590 of CAZWTH010000264.1, forward strand.
TTCGCTGGGGGCAACTCTACGATCTGGCTCGCTTCGCCGGATTGCAGGTTTTTCTGAACAGCATTCTTTCCGGCTCGACACTGGTGTTTACGCGTTCCGGCGATCCTTTGAGTGAGCGCGTGGCGCATCTGGCGAAGCACGGGTGTAACGCGATCTCGGCGACGCCGACGCTGTGGCGCAAAATCCTGATGACGCCGGAAGCGCGCGAACTGCATCCGCGGCAGATTACGCTTGGCGGGGAGATTGTGGATCAGCCCATCCTGAACGCGCTCGGGGCGCAGTTTCCCGAGGCGCGCATTTCGCACATTTACGCCTCCACCGAAGCGGGCGCGGCGTTCACGGTGAATGACGGACTGGCGGGTTTTTCGCGGAAGCTTCTGGATTCGCCGCCCGCGGGGCTGGACCTGAAGGTCAATGCCGAGGGATTCCTGCTGATCCGGCCGGAGTTGCGCGAGCAATCTTATCTGGCGGGCGATACGCGGTTATTTGACGAAGAGGGGTTCGTGAACACGGGCGATCTGGTACGGCTCACAGACGACCGCGTGTTTTTTCTGGGGCGCGCAAACGGGACGATCAACGTGGGCGGGAACAAGGTGCCACCGGAGGAGGTGGAATCCGTGTTGCACGCCATACCGGGCGTCCGCGGGGCGCGTGTTTATGGAAAGCGAAGCTCGATCACCGGTACGCTGGTGGCGGCCGATATTCAGGTGGAGACCGGCGTTACGGAACTCGATGCGCTGCGGCGCGCCATCGCCTCGCATTGCGCTCAGGCGTTGCCGGGATATAAGGTTCCGGCGATGATCCGGTTCGTGAGCGAAATTCAGACAAGCGGCAGCGGGAAAGTGGTGCGGCAGTGAGCGAGCGGAGAACCGTTATCGTCACCGGTGGAACGCGCGGGCTCGGGCTGGCTGTGACCGCGAGGCTGGCTGCGGATGGATATGACGTGGTAGCGACGGGCCGGAAGCTTTCGCCGCAACTCGAAGAGATCATCGCCACATATTCGGACGGGCGCGTGCGCTTTGCCGCGGTGGACTTCGAGAACCCAGGCGGAATCCGCGAAACGGTGAAGCGCATTCTGGGCGAATCGAAGCCGGTGTTCGGGCTGGTGAACAATGCGGCCATCGGCGACGACGGCGTGCTCGCCACGATGCACGATTCGCAGATCGAGCGAATGCTGCAGGTCAATTGCCTGGCGCCGATCCTGTTCACGAAATATGTTTGCCGCGCGATGCTGACGAAAGGCGACGGGCGTATTGTGAATATCTCGTCGATCATCGCGAATACTGGATTTTCCGGATTGTCGGTTTACGCGGCGTCGAAAGCCGCGATGGTTGGATTTACGAAATCGCTCGCCCGCGAACTGGGGAAGGCGAATATCACGGTGAATGCGATCGCACCCGGTTACATGAGCACGGATATGACGCAGGGTCTGCAGGGCGAGAAGCTGAAGCAGATTGAAAGGCGCAGTCCTTTGAGCCGGCTGGCGCAGACTGCCGACGTGGCGGAAGCCGTCGGGTTTCTGATGGGGCCGGGAGGGCGCTCGATTACGGGAACAACGATTACTGTGGATGCGGGATCGACCGCATAGAGGAGCTATGCCGCAGGACCCTGTCTGGATCGATTACGAAGACCGCTTCGCCGAAGCGTACCGCCGGTTCGCGGAGGCCGAGTTCGGCCGCGAATGTTATCAGGCGGAGCAGAGTTATATTGACTGGCTGTACAAAGAAAATCCGAATTCGGAAGGCTATCGCGATTTTTCGATCGGCGTGGCGGGTGATCGCGTGATCGGTTGCATTCACAAAATGTATCTGCCGTGGACGATCGGAGGCGAACACGTGCGCGTGCCTTCGCTGCACAATCTGATGATGGCGGCCGAATATCGATCGGGCGGCGGATTCTGGCTGCTGAAGCGTTCGCTGAATCGCGAGCGCCACGCGGTGATTCCGAGTTCGCTGCCGCCGCTTTCGATTGTGTACCGGCAGATGAAGTGCCAGCGCGTGCCGGCGCAGTGGTTCCGCACGATTGTGCGGCCGGTTTCGGGCGGAGTGCGAATGATGGTGAACAAGCTGCGGCATACTCCGAATGCGGATGTGCGGCGGCTGAACGGGACCAGAACCATTGCCGGTTGCGAGGTGACGACGCAGCCCAATGCCGATCAACTGGGGCGGCTCGCGGAGGCGTTGCGGCGATCGCAGGGGATCGATCATGTGGACTGGAATGAGGAGGCCGTGCGGTGGCGTTTCTTCCATCCGTTCGGACCGTTGCATGGACTTGCGCGCCTGGGATCGGCCGATCAGTTCGCGCTGATTTCGCTCGGGCCGCGCGATGGTCTGGGGGCGGGGAGGCTGATTTATATTTCCGATGAGGCGTCGACGACCGAGGGCGTGACGAAGGCGCGGCGGATTTTGACCGCGGCCGGCGCGCACGTGGCGCTGGCGATGACGGCGCACGACCGCGTGGCGGATTCGCTGCTCGGTGCGGGGTTCCGGGCTTATCCGTTTGAGCAGGAGACGTATTTCTATCACCGCGACCAGCGGTTCGTGCAGCATACGATGGCGGGCTCGGAGATTATGGATGTCGGGTTCGAGGCCGTGCCGCGCGGCGTGTTGCGGTCGGGTGGGGCTTCGAAACGGCACGGATCGTTTGCGGCGGCGAATAGTCTGTCCTGAGTTAGAAATTCGATTGTTGAAGATGTGGGGCGGGTGTCGTTGAGACACCCGCCCTTTTTGCGTGTGAGCGCAGTTCCCGGCGATTCAAGGTCGAAGCCCCACCCGAATGCACCGCACAATTTTTTACGCTCTGATCTGTCTCGGTATGCCGGGGATTCTGCCCGCGCAACGGTCGGTGGACATGGCCCGACGATATGTTCGGCTGATTTGCCTGGCGCATCTGAAAGATGCGGGATCAGCAGGGCAGGAGTGTTCCAGAGTTCGCGACGGAGGGATGGCCGTCGCGCGGGCTGCGCAGGAAGGGCCAGTTGCCGCGGCGGCAAAAAGGCGATCCGCCGCTGCCCCTCAGCCTCGATCCGCGGCGGCAATCGGACGAACGTTGAGCGTGAAGCAGCCGGACGCCACGAGCACGACGACCTACGCCTATTCCGGGAATCAGACTACGGTGACGGATCCGGCCCAGTTGTTACAGACCTCGGCCTCATCCTGGAAGCTCGGTGCAGGAGGGATTAGCGGCAACCCGGATACAATCGACGTTGGGTCGGCAGGGAACAATTACGGAAGCAACGTGGTGCTACTCATGGATTGTTTCCAATAGGTTTTACTATGCGCGAACTTCTTCGGAAATGCGGCCTGGTAGTAACTCTGATCGGCTTACGTTGCTTGTCACTAGGCATTGGTGACGCCCAGGAGATCTCTCCACAAGGACCGCCTCCAACGGCTAACGATTCGCTGAAGGCCTTTCTCCAAAAGTATGTTCGGCAGCAATCATCGAAAAATTACGAGTCGACGGAATATTCCGCTGCTTTCGTTGACCTGAATGGCGACGGGAAGAAGGAAGCCATAGTCTACCTTGAAGGTCGGTGGTGGTGTGGAAGCGGGGGTGTTCGACTTTAGTACTCACGCCCGAAGGCAACTCCTACCGGCTAATAACAAAGATCCTGATTTCACGGACTCCTATTCGGACACTACGGGAAACTTCTCATGGCTGGAAAAGTCTTGTGGTCTGGGTACAAGGCGGAGGGATCGTTTCCGGATATGAGTCGGAACTTCGCTTCAATGGAACAACCTATCCAATCAGTCCGGCCAACCCTCCCGCCGTGCGATTGACAGAGGAGGTAGCCGGGGACACGGTTATCGACTCCACCGCGGACAGTAAACCGCTGTTCCCGTGATCATCTCTGGTTCGCTGAGCCAATAGAGACAGAGTCCCGTTGTCGGAAATTCTTGATTACAGGCGTTTCAAAACCAGTAAGTTCCGAAACGGCAAAAACGGGTTTCGGAAGCCTTTCCTTGCTCGGCGGCGATCAAAAACGGGGGGGGGTGCAAAGGCTACCGTACGGCGTAGCGGCAACCCGCTGACCGGGAGCTGCTGGGTTTCGCCAAATATACGCCCCTGCTAATCTGATCCCATGCAGCTCATTCGGGGCGCGCCGGGTAGCGGGAAGAGCGCGCTGGTGCTTCGGGAATTTCAGGAAGAGCACCGCGCCGGGAAGCGGGCCCGAATTGTGGCGCCGACGGCGACGCTTGTCCGGCATTATCAGCATGAGCTGGCGCGGGCGGGGCTGGTTTTCGATCCTGCACAGGTTGTTTCCTTTAGCCGTTTCGCGGCGGAATGCGCACCTGAGGTTCGCCTTGCGTCCCCGGCGCTGGTGCGGGCGCTCACGCGCGACGCTCTGACGCGGCTTTCGCTGCCGGAGTTCGCGGAAGTGGCGGGCACGCAGGGGATGGCGGACGTGGCGGTCGAAACCATGGGCCGCTTCGAAAACGCCGGCTGCACGCCGGAGAAGCTGGGACGCGTGCGCGGGCTGACGGCGCAGGGCCGCGCGTTTCAGCGGCTATGGAAAGACGTGGACGCGGCGATCACCGCGCGCGGATTTGCGACGCGCGGCGGGCTATTCCGCGCAGCCGCGAAATCGGTGGCGCCGGGCGCGGTGTGGCTCGATGGATTTCTGAAATTCAGTCCTCTCGAAGGTGAGTTGCTGCGCGCGATGGCCGCGCAGTGCGAACTCACGCTCACGCTTTCCGATGGGCCGGAGACGAGTGAGGCGTACCGGTTCGCTATGTAACTGGGCGCGAAGGACCGGCTGCTGCCGCCGGTCGCCCGGCGTGTCGAAACGATTTCGGTTACCGCGTCTTCGCCATTGCGCGAGGCGGATGAGATCGCGCGGCGCATTCTGGCGCTGCATCGAGAGGGCACCCCATTTTCCGGAATCGCGGTGGCGCTGCGCGATGTAGAAGGCTGGCTGCCGCTTTTGCGGAACGCGTTCGATCGCTTCGGCGTTCCGGCGCGGTGGTATTTTTCGACGCCGGCGGCGCGGCATCCGGCGGCGGTGTTTCTCGATGGGCTGATCGCGTGCGCGCTCGATGGATGGGACTTCGCGTCGACACTCGCGATATTGAGGGCGCATCCAGGATGGGGAAGTTCAGCCGATTTCGACCGGTTCGACTACAAAGTGCGCGAGACGATGCCGGGGCGGGGCGCGGAGGCGTTGCTGAATCTGTGCGAATCGGAAACGCTGCGCGGCAATCTGGCGGATTGCCTGAAGGTGGAGGCGTGGCGCGGCGAAAAGCTGCGTCCAGGGGTTTGGCAGCGGCGGTTCGAGCAAATGGCGGCGACTCTCTACCGGATTCGCACGGTCCCCGAGCCTGACGATTACGCGGCGGTGGAAAGCGCGCGCAGCCATGCGGCGGCGCTGCGGGCGTGGTCGGCGGCGGTGGAAACCGCGGTGGAGTTCGGGCAGGATGAGCCGGTTTCGCTCGACGCGTTTCACCGCGTGGCCCACGATGCGCTCGAGTCGATAGGGATGCAGATTCCCGATGACCGGCAGAACGCGGTCCACGTGATGAGCGCGTTCGAAGCGCGGCAGTGGCGCGTGCAGGCGCTGTTTGTGTGCGGGATGACAGCGCGGGATTATCCGCGGGTGGCGGCGCCCGATCTGCTGTTTCCCGATGCGGACAAGTTCCTGCTGCGCAAGGCCGGGATTCCGCTGCTGGATCAGGAGCAGGATGAAGGCCAGTTATTCGCGCTGCTGCGGACGCGCGCGACGGAGAAGCTGATTCTGTCGGTCTCGAAGCGGGATCAGGCGGGGAAGACGATTGTGGCGTCGGAGAATTTCGGAGGGACCAGCGCGCAGGCGCCTCTCTGCGCGCCGGCTCAGAGACACATTGTTGTTCCCTCGCCGCCGGGACGAATTTCGGAAGCCGCGCTGGCGGATCTGGCGGGTCAACACATGCGCATCCGCGTGACGGCGCTGGAGAAGCTGATGAGCTGCCGGTTCCGCTTCTTCGGCGAACATACGCTGAGGCTCGCGAGCATGCCGGAGCGGCCGGAGAAGCGGCTGCATTACCGCGAAGTGGGATCGATCTTTCACCAGGCCATGGAAACCTGGCTGGCTGACCGCACCGTGCGATTCGTAGACCTCTTCGAATCCACGTTCGCGGATTTCTGCCGGCGAAATCATGTGCCTGCCGGCTACAGCCTGGAAGTGCAGCGGATCACGTCACGGCGAATTGCGGAGGACGTGAACGCATCGATTCAGTGGCCGGCGTTATCGTCGGAAGCGGAAGTGGACTGCTCGCTCGAATTTCCGGGCGGCATCACGCTGACCGGGCGCGTGGACCGGATCGACGATATCGGGGGAGGGAACTGCATCATCATCGACTACAAGAGCGGCAAAGTGGCCAACGTCGACAAGCTGGTGGAGAGCGAAACGACGCTGCAGGGGCCGCTCTACGCGCTGGCGGTGCGCGAGAAGAAAGGCCTGAACACGGTGGCGATGGTGTACCTTGCGATTCGCGAAGGAAAGCCGGTGGGGTGGGGCGCTGTGCCGGGCGCGGATTTCGAGCTCAACGAAATGCCGGGGGACTGGATTGAAAGCGCCCGGGAGCGTTCCATCGCGCGATTGCAGAGCTTCCTTGTGGGAGACGTCCACCCCGAGCCACATGCGGCCGATGACTGTGTGTGGTGCGATTACAGGAATGCGTGCCGGGTGCAGCAGACGACGGTGGAGTTGATTCAGATTGGAGCTGTGAGTGCCGAATAGTGACGCAGCCTTTCAGGCTGCAAGCCGGCTGGAAAGCCGGCTCGCAGGCCGGAAGGCCCGCCCCACGTCTCCTGATGGAGAGAGGAGAGCAGCCTGAGACTTACGCCGCAGTTTACCGACGAGCAGCACGACGCCGCGGAATTCCGCGCGGCGGATGCGTGTATTGTTGCGGGGCCGGGTTCGGGAAAAACGACAGTACTGGTGGAACGCTATCGCCGGTTGATGGAAGACCGTGGTTTTGAGCCGCGAGAGATTCTCGCGATCACGTTCACCGAAAAAGCCGCGGCGAATATGAAAGCGCGGCTGGGGAAAATCTTCGAGCATGACGCGGTGCGGCGGCGCGATCTGGAAACGGGAGCCTGGGTTTCGACCATCCACGGATTCTGTTTCCGGCTGCTGCGCGAAAATGCCATCGCGGCGGGGCTCGATCCGCGATTCACGATGCTGAGCCCGCGCGAAGCGGAGAATCTGCAATCGGAATGTCTGACGGCGGCGCTGAACGAATTCGCTGCCACGCGGCGCGAAGATGCGCTGGCGCTGATTGAAGCGCTGCAGGCGCCGTCGCTCGCCGGGGACCTGAAGGATGTTTACGATGCGATCCGGTCGGCGGGGGTGACGCTCCAGGAAGTTCGGAACAAGCCGAATCCGTCCGGCACGACGGCGGAGGATGCGGGGGCGCTGATTCCGGAATTGCGCGAACTCGTCCAGGGATGGCCCTGGAAGATGACGCCGAACCAGGCGGCGGAGAAGGACCGGCTGCTTGAGTGGTGTCAGGCGGCTTCCGAAACGCCGATCACGGATTTCGCATCGTTCAATCGCTTGTGGAACTCGCTCGGCCTGAACCTGACCAAAGTTCCGGCAGCGGGGAAAGAGTCGATCCGGGAGTTTCGGGACCGGGTGGATGCGATCCGGCGCGCGGAACTCGATCGCCACGTCGCGCCCTTCCGGACGATGATCTTTGACGTTCTGGACCGGTTTGAAGATGAATACCGGAACCGCAAGACCGCGCTCAGCCGCGTCGATTTCAACGATCTGGAACGGTATACGATCGAGCTCCTGAAGAACAATCCCGACGTGCAGCGGCGCGTTCACGAGCAATTCCGGCAGGTGATGCTAGATGAGTTTCAGGACGTCAACGGCCAGCAGGCGGAACTGATCCGGCTGGTGCGGGCGCCGAATGTGTTCTTCGGCGTGGGCGACCGGAACCAATCGATCTACGGTTTCCGTCACGCGAAGCCGGAAATTTTTCTGAAGTACCGCGAAGACGTGGATTTCCGCGGTGGGCATTCGGTTTCGCTGCTCCACAATTTCCGCAGCCGCGAGGCGATTCTGCGTTTCGTGGAATCCGCTCTGGCGAACGCGGAGGGAATCGAGCAGCGGGCGCTGGTTGCGGGATCTTCCTTCGCCGGCAAGGACGAGCCTTCGATCGAAATCCTGCGGGCTATGGATGTGAATGCGGATGCGGCGGGCGAGCGTGAGGCCGCCTGGATTGCGCATCGCGTTCTGGAACTGGCGCGCACGCTGCGGGTCGGCAAGCCGGGCGAAACGCGCGCCGCGGAGTTTCGCGATTTCGCCGTGCTCTGCCGCAACAGCGACTCGATGCCCGCGATTCTGGCCGCGTTCGACCGCGCGGGAATTCCGAGCGTGTGCGGGCGGCGGCAATCGTTTCTGTTGTCGAGGGAAGCGCTCGATATAACTGCGCTGCTCAGCATCATCGCGAATCCGCGCGACAGCATTTCGCTGGCGACGGTGCTGCGCGGGCCGCTCGTTGGCGTGAGCGACGAGACGCTGCTGCGGCTGCGCCTGGCGGCGGCGAAGAGTCTGACGGGCGGGCTCAACCGTTTCGCGTTCGATCCGAACTGCGCGGATCTGGCGGAGCCGGACCGCTCTCGCGTCGTCGCGTTTTGCCGGCGTCTCGATCGCTGGCGGCGCGACATCGCGATTGTTCCGCTCGATATTCTGCTCTCTCGCGCGCTTTCCGAATGCGGAGCGCACTGGATGCCCGGGACGCTGGAGGCTGCGAACATCGAAAGCTTTCTCGAACTGGCGCGCACAGCGGGGAAGGCGATGGATCTGCCTTCGTTCCTGCTGGAAGTGGACAGCCTGTCGCGAGCCGCGGGTACGGAATCCGAACTGGCCGATGAAGATCAGGGGAACTGCGTGCAGGTGATGACCGCGCACGCGGCGAAGGGTCTGGAATTTCCGGTGACGATTGTGGCCGGAATGGAAAAAGGATCGCGCCGCGATTCGCGGCCGATTACTTTCACGGAGGAATTCGGGCTGGGGGTGAAGTGGCGGAATCCGGCGAAGAGAGGCGGCGATGGGCTGGGCGATTCGTGGTCGGATTTCAACAAAGACGCCCTGAAGGCGCGCGAGAAAGAAGAAGAGAATCGGCTGCTCTATGTCGCGATGACGCGCGCGATCGAGCATCTGGTGCTTTCGTATTCCTGCGGGAAGAATAAGCCTTCGAACTGGGCGAAGCTGATCGACGAGCATTTCGGGCTGGCCGGGATGCAGCCTTCGGCGGAGCCGCGGCAACTCGACCGCGATGGCTGCAGCGTGGCGGTGCGGATCGTCGATTCCGATCCGCCGCCTTCGGCGCGAACGCGGTCTGACGAGCCGGAAGGCGGTATGGAACTGATCGCGCGGCCGGCAATCGAGGACCAGCACGAGACAACGGCCACGGTCACGTCGCTCGCGGTATTCGGCGCGTGCCCGAGGAAGTATTACATCCAGCGGTCGCTCGGCTGGAGCACGGGACGTTTTCGCCGCTTCGATCCGGATGAGGTCGAGGTGGAGGATCCGGACGGCGAAGACACTGCCGATCTGGCTGCGTCGCGCGTCGGCTCGGCGGTCCATCAGATTCTGGCGGGAATCGAGCCGGAAGACGATATCCCGCAGGCGCGTCAACTCGCCGATGTCTTCCGGCGCGGCGAACTCGGACGGCAAGCGGAGTCCGCGCGCCGAAGCGAGCGCGAATGGGCGTTCATCGCCGATATCGACGGATCGATCGTCCGGGGGACGATTGACCTCTGGTTCGAAGATGGGCAGGGCAGCGTCCATTTGGTGGACTACAAGACCGACGACGTGACGGCGGACCTTGCGCCCGCGCGCGCGGCGGAGTATGCGCCGCAACTGGCGCTTTATGCCATTGCGCTCGAACGGGCGCTGTGGATTCGGCCGCGCGCCGCCTGGCTGCACTTCCTGCGTCCGAACCGGATTGTGGAGGTTCCGATTGATGACGTTGCCCTTGCGAGCGCCCGGGCGCTGATCGCCGGGCTGCGCCAGGCGCAGGATGCGCTGCGGTTTGAGCTGCGCGAGGGCGAGCATTGCCGGACCTGCTCTTTTTACCGTTCCTTATGTCCCGCAGGCCGGGGAAATGGGATACTGGTAGGAGCTTGAGCCAGACGTTTTCAGCTCCCGAAATCGAGACCGCAGGCCACGAAGAGCAGGCAAAGCTTTTTCGGGTGGTGCTGCTCGATGACGACGATCACACTTACGACTACGTGATCGAGATGCTTCAGAAAATCTTTATTTTTTCGGCGGAGCAGGCGCTGAACCATGCCCGGGAGGTGGATTCGACCGGGCGGACGCCGCTGATTACGTGCGAATTACCGCAAGCCGAGTACGCGCGGGATCAGATCCACGGCTATGGCGCGGACTGGCGCATGCCGCGATCGAAAGGCTCGATGTCGGCGGTCGTGGAACCTGTTAGCTAAGGTCAATTGTTTCAGTAGAAGTCAAACCAATCTTTTTGTAACGCGTTAAACTACTATGGTGAAATTTTCTGTCTTATTCGTGGCGTTTTGCGCCATTCTGCCGGCCCAGATGCCGACTTTTGGCGGCGGGACGCCGCCTCCCGGATCGATGCCGCCGCCGACCGATCCGAATACGGTGATCATCACCGTGGGAGACCATAAAATCACGGCCGGGCAGTTTGAGGACTATATCAAGGCGCTGCCGCAGCAGTATCAGGATACGGCGCGCGGTCCGGGCCGCAGGGATTTCGCGAAGAACCTGGTTGAGCTGAATGTGCTGGCGGATGAAGCCGCGAAACAGGGCGTGGCCGATAAGCCGGAGGTCAAACTCCAGATCGAATTCCAGCGCGACAACATGCTGGCGCAGGCGATGTTCCTCACTCTGCAGCAGCAGGCCACGGTTTCCGATGCGGAGATTCAGGCCTATTACGACGCCCACAAATCGGATTACGAAGTTCTGAAAGCGCGCCACATTCTGATCGGCGTGAAGGGCCCGATGACGCCCACCCCCGGCAAGCCGGAACTCACGGACGAAGAAGCGAAGGCCAAGGCGGAAGAAATCCGCAAGCGGATTGTGGGCGGCGAGGACTTCGCGAAGGTGGCGGAGGCGGAATCATACGATACGACTTCGGGTAAGAACGGCGGGGAACTGGGAGAGTTCAAGCACAACATGATGGTGCCGCCGTTTGAGAAAGCTGCGTTCGCGCTGAAGCCGGGCGATATCAGCGAGCCGGTGCTTTCGCCGTTCGGATATCACATTATTCAGGTGGAATCGCATACCACGAAGAGCCTGGATGAGGTGAAGCCGGAGATTGTTGCGCAGTTACGGCCGCAGGCTGCGCGTGAGGCGGTCAAGGAATTGACGGGTAAGACGAAGGTGGAGTTGAACGATGCGTATTTTGGGGCGGCTCCGGCGGCGGCTCCTGCTACGCCGGCTCCTGCTGCCAAGGCTCCGGCTCCAGCGGCGCCCGTGGCGAAGTAGAGTCTGCGGCCTTCTAAACGCTCTTCGGCAGAATCCTGGCTACGTCCCGGCGTCCGTGCAGGATCGCGACGATTTGCAGGGGCTTCGTCTCCGGGCGATAGACGATGAGGTATGAATACACAGCAAAAAACCGGACTTCGGCGGAGGTCAGATCGCGCCGCGAGTGTCCCCCACCCGGAAAACCCGCAAGGTATGCAAACTTGCCGCGGATAACGGACTCTACCCGGTCAGCGGTCCGCTGGCTGCTTTCGTTCCTGATGTGCCGCCAGATTTCCACGAGATCGCGCGCAGCCTGCGGCGCGAGTATATAGCGCCGCCTCATTCAGACTGAGCTTTGAGGAGCGCAAGGCAGGCGTCCAACTTGTCTTCGGGAATGCCCTCGCCACGTTCCAATTCTTCCATCCCCTTGCGAATTTTTGCGTCGTTTGCTTCGCGGTTTGCAATCAGCCACTCGTCCTGCTCGCGCAGCACTTCAAGCGCGCGGTCAATCACGTCGCCGGAGTTGGTGTAAGCGCCGGAGCGCAACGCCTCCGCGATGCGGTGTTCCTGTTCGGGCTTCAGTTGAATGGTCATAGCCGGCCTGTTCCCTTAATTGTTGAGAACCTCTAACTCTGATTCTAACGATTGGCGGGCTTCGGTCAAAGGAAAGGGATGATGAAAAGTCTGTCCCTCTACGAGGGATGCGCAACAGGGGAGTCAGCGGAGCGGTTTGAATCCTTCTGAGGGGGACAGTGGGCTGGCGTCGCCGGTTGCTGTAAGCACGGAAGCGCAATGCCTCCGTCCGCGGCGAAGTGGCGCTATGCGTGGAGCCGATTCACAATCGGCTGCATATTGACATGACAATCTGCCACACACGCAGGGTTACTGGATGTTGATGGTGACGCCGGGCGAGTAGATGTTGTTGATCAGCAGCTTCAGGGTTGCAGCGCCAGGCGGTACGCCGGTCGGAATCTGCAGGTTCACCTGCATCACGCCGGCAACGATGCCAGGCGCTCCTCCCGCGTACGTGACGTTGGCCGGAATGCCGTTCACCGTGGCGGCCACGCTGTGGGTCGGGATCGGCGCGGGCGAAGGCGCGAGCTGGCCGTCCACGCCGAACGGCGTGGTCTGGCCTTCGCCGGTCGCATAAAGGATCAGGAAATCGCCCTGGCTCGCCGGATTGGAGGGCGTATTCAGTTTCCCGTTAGAGAAGTTCACCGCAAGCGCGTTGCCTGTTCCGCTGGAATCGAGCGTGAACAAGCCGGGCGCGCTCGGCCACACCCGCAGTGTGTTCACGAGGGACTTATTGCCCTGATACGTGACGTATACGTCCGCTGTAGAGAGGCCGTCGACCTCGTAAGGAACGACCACGGAGACGAGCGTGGACGACGTATAGATGATGGGCGCGTTCACGCCGCCGATGCTGACGGTGGTTCCGGCGAGACTGGTTCCGAACTTGCCATCGGAGCCGAGTTTGTTGGAGACGAGAGTGTCCGGCCCCAGGCCGGTTCCAAACAACACGACGATTTCACCGGGAGAGATCGGCTGTATCGATTCGCCCTCGCCGCTCGGTGGCGGGGAGAACGGCTGGATCGTGGCTGCGTTGGAGACCGCGCCAATGGAGAATGGGCGCGGGTTCAGTTTCCGGATGACCGCGTTGCCGGCTTCGGCGACATAGACATTGCCGCTGCCATCGACTGCGACGCCATAGGGCAGGGACATGCTGCCAGAGGTACCCGAAGAACCATCGCCGGAGTAAGCCTGGATGCCGTTGCCGCCGATCCACAGGAGTGTTCCGTTGCTCGTAATCCGCTCCACCGTGTTGTTGTCGTAGTCGGCCGCGTAGATGTTGCCGGCCGCGTCGATGGCGCAGTTCTGGGCAGAAAAATTCTGACGAACGGTGTGAATATTCCCGTCGGTTCCAATGCGGAACAGACGGCCAAGGCCGATATCCACGATGTAGACATTGCCCGCGGCGTCTGTGGTCAGCGAATAAGGAACGCCGAGAAGCGCTTTTGTGGCGGGGCCGCCTTCACCCTGAAACGAGCCGAAGGAAAGAAATCCGGTGCCCGCGAACCGGTTAATGACTCCATCGGGCGTGATCCTGCGGACGGTGGCATTCCCGATATCGGAAACGTAGACGTTCCCGGCTTTATCGACCGCAACGCCGGTGGGCGTGATAAATCGGGCGTCTTTGGCGCTGCCTCCGTCGCCGAGAGGATCGTTCTGCGTTCCGCTCGCTCCGGTACCGGCGAAGGTGTTGATCTGTCCGCCGGAAACGATTCGAACCCGGCGATTACCGGTATCCGCAATATAAAGGTTGTCGTGCGAATCCACCGCGATATCGTGCGGCGAAGTGAGCTGGGCCCCGATGGAGCTACCGCCGTCTCCTGAATAGCCGGGCGATCCGTTGCCAGCCATCGAGTTCACCGCTCCATCCGGCGATACCATGCGGATGGAGTTGTTCCCCAGATCATTGAGGAGAATGTCACCTTTGCTATCGAGCACGACCCGGATCGGGTCATTGAACTGGGCGCTCAGGGCCGGGCCTCCATCGCCGGACCAGCCCGTTGTACCGTTGCCGGCGACGGTGACCATGCCGTATTGCTGGGCAAACAGAGAACCGGACGCGATCAGGAGACCGCAGACGAGGGATGACTTCATCATGGATTGAGTATCTATGGACGCAACCCGGGCGCTATGCGTTCCCGTTGAAAAGACGGCAATAAACGACCCGAGAGCTTCAATGGTGATGATACCAGCCGGAACACGCTCAGGGCCCGGAGGGATCATCCTCGGGTGGAGGGTCTTCGAGGAGTTCCGGGCGGGCGGCAAACCGCCGCAGTTCCGTGAGGATAGCGCCCGAAGAGAATCCGGCGCGGCGCAGTTTCCGCCAGGCGGCGGCCAGCTGGCGCTCATCGCCGGTATGTTCGCCCGCGGCGACGGAGGGCATGCGGCGTTCGATCCAGGCGGCGATCATCCCGGGTTCGTCTTTGCCCGCGAATGCCCGGGCGACGGCCTTTTCGGCAAGAGGGGCTGAAACCCGGCGGGACCGGAGGTCGCTCAGAACGCGGGCGCGGCCGAAACCGTCGCTTTCCACACGCAGTGTGGTGAACATTTCGGCGAAGCGCTCATCGTTGAGGTAGCCGATTTCGCGGAGGCGGGCGATGACGGGATCGACGTCCGCCATTTTCCGGGCGCGGCGGCGCAGCTTCGCGCCCAATTCCCCGGAAGAATACGAGCGGGCGGCGAGGGCGCGGACGGCGTATTCGAACAACGCATCTTCATCCAGTCTTGCCTGCGGCCGCATCGTGTATCTGAAGTCTATCCACAACGGACCCTGGGTTGCAACGCTCGAAACCGTCGTATACTGTGATTGGTTTCGGGCGCGCGGGAAGCCCGTCCGACAGAGGGACAAACTCATGGATAAATTCGGAAGTTTCTTACTGGGACTCGGAATCGGCGTCGGGCTCGGGATGGTGTTTGCTCCGCAGTCGGGCGAAGAGACGCGCGATCTGCTCCGCAGCAAGGCGGATGAGAGCAAGGATTATCTGAAGAAGCAGTCGGAGGGGCTGCGCAGTTCCGCTCAGACCGTGGTCGATAAAGGACGCGAGGCGGTGAACCGCCAGCGCGATTCGATCAACGACGCGATCGAAGCCGGCCGCCAGGCATATCGGGATAAGGTCGACAACGCGCCTAACGCGTAGCCGCGGGGCGATTGGCCGGGCGAATCGGATACTACATGTCAGAGGAGACTTTTCGGTGGATCATCGCGGGCGGAGTCGCGATCGCGACGTTATGTATCGTGGGGCTGTCGATCATGATGCTCTCGATGATCAAGGTGCTTGCGCACCTGAAGGGTAAAGTCGACCATCTGGTGGATCGCACGGAGCCGATGATCGATTCCGTGCGCTTCCTTGTGAATGAAAACGCGCCGAAGATCAACGAGATCGTAACTTCGGCCAAAGAGACCGCCGCCAACGTTCGCGACGTGTCTGTTGTGGCGAAGGACCAGGCGCAGCGGTTCGGGGATGTGGGGCGCGACATCGCGGACCGGACGAAGGTGCAGGTGGCGCGGGTGGACGCCGCGGTAGACGACACCGTGGAGCACGTGCAGGAACTCGGAGCCAATCTGAAAAGCGCGGCGATGAAGCCCGCGATGGAGTTTTCGGGCGTGATCGCGGGCATCAAAGCGGGCGTCTCCGCCTATGCTCAGGGAATGCGGCCAAACGTCTCGCGGGCGACGCAGGACGAAGAGATGTTCATCTGATGGCGAAGCTTGCTCTGGTTTACGGACTTCGCCTTCTGCCCGCCGAGGAAATGGAGTCGTTCGAAGACGGGGGCATTCGCCTGAAGAACGGCAACGACGCATCTGTTACCATGCACGTGATTGAGGGAAGCACCGAGCAGGAGATCAAAGATCAACTGATGCGGTCGCTCGACGCTTTCTTCGAGTTCTATCCGGAACTCTGATCGGCGCATGGTCGATATTCATAGCCATATCTGCTACGGAGTGGACGATGGGTCGCGGTCGGTGGAAGAATCGATCGCGATGCTGGAGATGGCGTCTGCCGGCGGGACAACGGATATTGTTGCGACGCCGCATTCCGACCTGAAATATCACTTTCAGTATGAGGTAGTGGCCGAGCGCGTGGCGGAGCTGCAGGCGAAGATGGGGGACCGGATCCGGATCCACCGCGGCTGCGATTTTCATCTGTTTTTCGACAACATCCGGAGCTGTCTTGAAAACCGCGCGAAATATACGATCAACGGGAAGCGGTATCTGATGGTGGAGTTCGCCGATTCGTCGATTCCGAAGACGATTGACGATGTGTTCACCAGCTTTCTGCAGAAAAACATCACGCCGGTGATCACGCATCCGGAACGCAATGCGCTGCTGATGGGCCGGGTGGGGGACATGGTGAAGTGGGTGCGGGCGGGCTGTCTGATTCAGATCACGGCGGCGTCGTTCACCGGACGGTTCGGGAAATCGGCGGAGGCGAATTGCCGGCTGCTGATGGATCGGAAGATGGCGCATTTTGTGGCGAGCGATGCGCACGATACGGAATGGCGGCCGCCGGATATGCGTGAAGCGCGGGCGATTGTGGCGGAGAACTGGGGCGAGGATACAGCGGAGCGCTTGTTCGAAACGTATCCTCGGATCGCGCTGACGGATCAGTATATCGATTGCGAAGATCCGGAGGATGCTCCGGAGAAGAAGTCGTGGTTCGGCGGGTTGTTTAAGAAATCGTGAGCGCGATTCAGGCAGCTTGCCGCGGGCGATAGCGGCGGACTTTTGATGACCCGCGAAAGAGTATGACGCGCGACGCCGAGCGCCTCTGCCGCGTCCGTGACGCTCAGTCCCAGGGGATCGAGACGGGCGTCTTTGATCGAATAGCCGGGATGCCGCGGATTTTTCATGGGCAGATGGCGCATCAGGACGCGCGAGCACACCCCCATATCCTGGCAGCCCGCGAACTTCATCGGATGGGCGCGATTTCGTGATTGTGCTCGTAGCCGAAGCGTTTGATGTATTCGCGGCCGGGCAGGAAATCGTCGTTGACTGCTTTCAGGCGGGCGTTCAGGGTTTGGTCGAGAGTCGCGAGCAGCCTCTGACTTTCGCTGCGATGGACCAGGTTGTTCATCTGATACGGGTCTTCAAGGTTGTCGAAGAGTAGTTCGGGACCCTGCAGCGTTCGGACCAGCGTGTATTGCTGAGTGCGTATGCCGCGGTATTCGCTCCAGCCGGCGGTGCGCAGTGCGCCATAGGCGGCGGGGAACTGCAGAAGCGCGGCGCTGTCTTTGGGCGGGGTGGAACCGGCGGCGAGTTTCGAATAATCGGTTCCCTGAACGCCGTCGGGAGTCTTCAGATCCGCCAGGTTCAGCAGGGTCGGCATGATGTCCGGAGTTCCAAGAACGGTTTCAATCCGCCGCGACTTCGCGCCCAGTTTCTTCGGGTAGCGCAGGAGGAAGGGGACGCGAATCGACTCATCCCAGGCAACGTGCTTTGTCGTAGAGGGCAGACCCTGCGAGCCGATCATGTCGCCGTGATCGGCGGTGAAGACGACGATGGTGTTTTCGGCGATCCCGCTCTTGTCCAACGTGGCAAGAACCCGCGCGATGCAGTCGTCCACTGCTTCAATGTGCGAATAGTAGCCGCGCAGATCGCTGATGGCTTTTGTCCGGGCGGCTTCCGGCACGTTCGGGCGAAGCTGGATTTCGCGGTTACGGTAGAGCGCCTGATATTGTTCCGGCGCGGTGTTCAGCGGGAAATGGGGCGGCCCCATGGAGAGCACCAGCAGGAACGGGTCGCGCGTCTTCGACTGCCGTTCGATGAAGGCGCAGGCATCTGTGGTCTCGGCGATGGCGTCGTAGCCGGGCCAGTATTTCGCGGTTGGGTTATCGCCTTCGTAGTAGATGGAATGGTTGTAATCGTGGGTACACTCGT
>CAZWTH010000265.1:0-11747 GCA_964636715.1 uncultured Solibacteraceae bacterium
AAGCCGCCCACAGTGTCTGGCGCTTCTTCTGGAATGAATTCTGCGACTGGTATGTCGAGCTGAAGAAGCTGCGTTTCGTCGAAAACTCCGGTCTCAATGATGACTGGCGCAATCTTCTCGCGGCTTTCGAATCCGCGCTGCGCCTGCTCCATCCGGTGATGCCGTTCCTCACGGAAGAGCTGTGGCATCGGCTGGGTGGCGAGGAAGGGAAGTCCATCTCGCACACTGCATTCCCGGTTTTCCTCGAAGCCCGCGAGAATGCGGACGCCGAGCGCGAAATCTCGCAACTGCAGGACGTCGTCACCGCCCTCCGCAATCTCCGCGCCGATCTCGGACTCGATCCGAAGATGCCGCTCGAAGGTAGCTCCGATATCGACTGCTCGGCGCACACTCTCGCTATCCAGAAACTGGCTGGCGTCACGCTGCGTCAGGGGACGCCGCCGAAATCCGGCGCCGTGAAATCCATGTCCGGCTTCACGGTCTCTATCGACGTTCCCGCCGCCCAGCTCGAAGTCCAGCGCAAGCGTCTCGAAAAGGAACGCGATCAGCTCGTGAAGAACATCGCCAACAGCGATCGCCAGTTAAATGACGAGGTTTTCTTAGGCAAAGCGCCACAAAAAGTAGTAGACTCAATCCGCGCAAAGAAAGCGGAATACGAAACACAACTCGCCAAGGTCCAGGACCTGCTGACGTAGTAGGGCAGGGCTTCGGCCCTGCACGCCGAGCTTCCGCTCGGCGCAACCAACAACGCACCGCACATGAACCCCCTAATCCATCTCGCGCTTGCCGAAGACATTGACTCTGGTGACATTACCACCAAAGCCACTGTCCCGAGTGACCGCAACGCCAAAGGTGTGTTCCTCACCCGCGAATCGCTGACGCTCGCCGGAACCGCGCTGCTTCATGAAATCTACCAGGCGCGGGGCGGAGTCTCCAATCTCGAAATTCACCACAAAGACGGCGCCGCATTGCCGCCCAACACTGTGATCGCTACCGTGCGCGGCAAAGCCCACACGCTGCTCGAGTGCGAGCGCATTGCGCTCAACTTTCTCCAGCGCCTTTCGGGAATCGCCACGCTCTCCCGCGCCTATGTCGAGCGCGTAGCCCACACGAAGTGCCGCATTCTCGATACCCGCAAAACCACACCCGGTTTCCGGGCGCTCGAAAAAGCCGCGGCCCGCGCGGGCGGCGTCACTAACCATCGCCTGGGCCTCTATGACGCGATCCTGATCAAGAACAATCACATCGCAGCCGCGGGCGGCGTTACCCAGGCCATCACCGCCGCGCGCGCCGCCTCCACCCTCCCTATCGAGATCGAAGTCCGCACGCCTGACCAGCTCGACGAAGCCCTCGCCGCAAAGGCCGATCATCTGCTTCTCGACAATCTCACCCCCAGAGAGGCCAAAGACTGGATTGCCCGTATCGACAAGCGAGCGAAAGTCGAGCTCTCCGGCGGCGTCACGCTTGAAACCGTGCGCGACTACGCCGATACCGGCGCCGATTTCATCTCCGTCGGAGCCATCACTCACTCCGCGCGAGCCGTCGATATCAGCTTCCGCCTGGAGCTACTGTGATCGTCCGCCTCCGCTCGACTTCTTCCACCATGAAGGACGCGGCGGAACTCGCGGAAAAAGGTCAGCCTCACGGCACGGCCGTAGTCGCCGATAGCCAGACCGCCGGCATCGGCCGTCACGGCCATACGTGGCACTCCGAAGACCTCGGCGGTCTCTACCTATCTATCGTCCTGCGCATGCCGCTCTCGTCCGCGTCCATGCCGCTTCTCACCATGGCTCTCGGCCTCGCCGTACAGCGCGCCGTGAATGATGTCGCGCAGGTCGCAGCCGATCTCCGCTGGCCGAACGATGTGATGCTGAGCGACCGCAAACTCGCGGGTATCCTCGTGCAGGCTGCCGGCCACGCGCTGATCGCCGGCATCGGCGTCAACGTCAATCAGGAAACGTTTCCCCTCGATCTGGCCGGCATCGCCACATCGCTCCGGCGCGAAACCGGACGCGAATATTCGAAAGACGATCTCGCCGAACGCATCGTCGCCGAATCCCTGCGCTATGTGGCTCTGCTCAGCGAGAAAGGCCGCCTCGAAATTCTGCGCCGCTTTGAGCAATCCTCCACGTGGCCGCGCGGCAAAGCCGTGGAAGTGGATGGCCGCATCCGGGGCGTGACGGCGGGTCTCGATGAGAACGGCTTTCTCCTCGTCCAGACGCCGGACAAACTGGAAACCGTCATCGCAGGCGGAGTCCGGAGCCTCTGATGCGCGTCGCCGGAATTATGAGCGGCACGTCGCTCGATGGCATCGATGTCGCCATCGTCGACATCCACGGCCGCACGATCGAAACCGTCGCGCACGCAAGCTTTCCCTACAGCCCCGCGCTGCGCTCCGCGATCCTCGCCGTCTCGAACACGCAGTGCTCCACGCGCGACATCTCCCGGCTCAATTTCGAGCTCGGCGGACGCTACGCCAAAGCCGTCGCCGAAACCTGCCGGCGCCGCAACGTTCCGCTCGAATCCGTTGAACTGATCGGCTGCCACGGCCAGACCGTCTATCACGAAGGCTCAGGGCGTAACCGCAACACACTACAAATCGGAGAAGCCTCGGTGATCGCCGAGCAACTCGGCATCCCGGTCATATCCGACTTCCGCACGCGCGATATCGCCGCCGGAGGCCAGGGTGCGCCGCTCGTTCCGCTCGTCGACTACCTGCTCTTCCGCAGCGCCACGAAATCGCGCGTGGCCCTCAACATAGGTGGCATCGCGAACATCACCATACTGCCGAAAAACGCAAAACCGGAACAAGTGATCGCGTTCGACACCGGTCCCGGCAATATGGTTATAGACCAATTAACAACCCTCTTCACCGAAGGCCGCCAGACCTTCGACCGCAACGGCAGCATCGCGGCGGAAAACGATTGCAACCGCCCGCTTCTCGATAAGCTCCTCCGCCATCCTTATTACTCCGCCGCGCCGCCGAAAACCGCGGGCCGCGAACAATACGGCGCCGAATTCGTCGAAACGCTTCTCGCCACCCGGCTCCGCATCCCGGATCTCATCGCGACCGCCACCGTCTTCACAGCGGCCACCATCGCCGCCGGTATTCAGCGCTTCGCTCCCGGAACGCAGGAAGTGATCGCGGCGGGCGGCGGCGTTCACAACGCTCAGCTCATGGCGCAACTCGCAGCCTTTCTCCCCGGCTGCCGCGTCACGACAACCACGGAATTCGGCGTCGATCCCGATGCGAAGGAAGCCATTGCATTCGCGGTGCTCGCGCATCGCACCTGGAAAAAACAAACCGGCAACTTGCCATCCGCCACCGGCGCGCGGCATGCTGTTGTACTGGGCAAGGTGACTTTTGGAACCAAATAAGATCTCTGTCGTAATCGTTTCCTTCAATCGCGCGGCGGACCTCCGCCGTTCGCTCGAGGCTCTGACCGCGCCTGAAGCAGGCTTGCAGGTCATCGTGGTCGATAACGGCTCGCGCGACGGCGCGGCCAATCTCTCCGATGATTTTCCCGACGTGCGCTTCAGTAAACTGCCGCGCAACTTCGGCCTCACGCGCGCGCTCAACATCGGTATCCGCGCCGCCGAGCGCGACTATATTCTTCTTCTGCATGACGACGTCGTGATTGAGCCCGCCGCGGTCAACGCGCTCGCGGATGTGCTCGAAGAGCGGCAGGACGTCGCGGCCGTCTGCCCGAACCTGAACAGCCCGCAGATTCGCCCGCTGCCCAGTCCCGCTCAGCCCGATCCGCCCTTCGAAACGCCGCCTGCCGGTGAGGACACCGTCGCCGCCTGCGTCTCGGGCGCAGCCCTGATGGCCCGCGCTCACTTCTTCCGCTCCATGGGCCACATCGACGAGCGCTACGGGAATTACGGCAGCGCCATGGAGATCTGCAACCAGATCCGCACCTCCGGCCGCAAGATCCTGGTGCTCGGCAATGTGAACGCGATCCACGGCTCAGACCCCTCGCCCATGCCTGCCGGCACTCTCAAAGGAGACCGCGCCACCGGCATCGCCGCTTACATTGGTAAGCACTACGGTATGGCCGCAGGGATAGCCTATAGGATGAAATCCTTTGCTTTCACCGGCACAAGGATCGATGGTTCGGGCTAAACTATAAAACAGAATGGAGCCGTTATGGTGGGTTGTCCTCTCGGTCTTCAGCGCGTCGGTTGCGGGTGGACTCGTCTACTTCGTGATGCGCTCCAGCACCGACGTCCTCCTTGCCCGTCAGCGTGAGAAGCTGGCGGCCGCCCAGGCCGCGCTCGGCGCCCAGAAAGAGGCGATCGCCGACTCGGTGAAGTACGCCAAAGAGAGCGCTCGCCGCGAGGCTCTGGATGACTTCCTCTCCGATATCCGGATCGAGGAACGCCATTACGTTCGCGAGCACAAAGCGCTGTTCATCACCCGGAAATCGGTGGTCCGCCAGGAGCGGATTTTCTTCCGCAACCTGCCTCTTTCCAACTGGATCGAGCAGGAGATGCCGTATGAAGAAGGGGCCGATATCGACGCTCTGGCCCGCACCATGGCCGTCTTCGCCCCCGAGGCGCTGCTCGAAAACGCCGAGGCCCCGGCCCGCCGCCTTCTGCGCTGACCGTGAATTTCGGTCACAGTTGCGTCAGTATCGGCGCACCTGCGGGTCGATTTCGAGGCTCCACCGGTCGATGCCGCCGGCCATGCTCTGGCAGTTCTCCACGCCCAGGCGCCTGAGCCAATCCACAACGGACAAACTACGAACGCCGTGATGACAGAATACGCAAAGGTCGATATCGCCATCCAGATTCTGCAAATGTTGCGGCACACTCCGCATCGGGATCAGTTCAGCGCCCTCGATCTGGCAGATGGCGTGCTCCTCCGGCTCCCGCACGTCAATCAGCCGGAAATGATCGCCACGGTCCAGTCTCGCTTTCACTTCGGCGGGCGTAATTTCGAGCGCCAGGTCAGCCATGCCGCGAGTGTATCAGTTGAAACGCCACGAAACCGCCGGAAACGGATGTGCCGTCAAACAGAGTTGCTATACTTGATGAAAGTTCAACCGCCATCTCTAATGGGTTCCTTCTGAAGATGAAGTCCTTTTGTGCCCTTACTTTGCAGGCCGTCCTGGCAGGCGTGTGCGCGCTTGCTCCGCTGACCGCCCAGACCGTCGGCTTCAACACTGGTGAGGCCGCCCATCTGGTGATTGGGCAGCCCAACTTTACTTATGGCGATTACGGCGCCACCGCCAATCTGCTGGGCTCCCCGAGCGGCGTAGCCTATGCGAATGGCACTCTCTGGGTGGTTGACTCGAACCGTATCGGCGCCACCCCGAATAACAACCGCATCCTGCGCTACAGCGATGTGAGCAGCTATCCCTCGCTCACCGACCAGCCGGATATTCCGGGCAGCATTTGCGGCGTCTGCCGCGGGACCGCGAGCCTGGTGCTTGGCCAGCCGGATTTCACTTCATTCGCGACCGGCCTCGGCCCGAACCGCCTCCGCAATCCAACCGGCATCGCCACAGACGGCAACGTGCTCGCCGTCGCCGATACCGATAACAACCGCGTGCTCATCTGGCTTCACATGCCGACCGCAAACGGCCAGCCCGCCGACGTGGTGGTTGGGCAGAAAGACTTCAATTCCGCCGTGGCCGCCGCGCCCAGTCAGAATTCGCTCCGCGCGCCCTCCGGCGTGTGGATTTATGGCGGCAGGCTTTTCGTCGCCGACACATTCGACAACCGCGTCCTGATCTATAACCAGATTCCGACCAAAAATTATGCGGCCGCCGATGTGGTTCTTGGCCAGACCAGCTTCACGGCATTCGTTCAGCCCGACCTCACGCAGACAAACGGCTCGGCGAGCGCCTCAAACCTGCAGACCCCGGTTTCCGTGACCACGGACGGCACGCACCTGTTCGTGGCGGATCTGGCGCAAAATCGCGTCCTCATCTGGGATAGTATTCCTGGCAGCAATGGAGCTCCGGCCGATCACGTTGTCGGGCAGCCGGATATGACGAGCGCGGCCACCAACAACGCGGTCAAATTCAACTCCTCGAACCTGGACGCCGATCAGAATCCGACCGACGTCACTCCGATCCTCTGCGATACAAACGGCGCCGATACGGTGACCGGAACGAAGCTCTACCCGGCGCGCTGCGAAAAGACGCTCTCCTTCCCGCGCTATGCATTTTCGGACGGCAAGCGGCTGTTCATCGCCGATGGCGGGAACGATCGAGTGATGGTCTTCAATCAGATTCCAACAACGAACGGCGCTCCGGCGGATATCATTCTCGGCCAGCCGGACGTGTTCAGCGATCACACCGGGGACAATCCGGATGGCACCAACGCATTCGAAACGCCGTCCGGCCTCGCGTATGACGGAACGAATCTGTACGTCAGCGATACCTACAATCGCCGCGTCATGGTCCATACGCCGGGACTGCAGAATATCCCGCTCAACGGCGTCAGCAACGCGGCGAGTCTCTCCGTGCACGCCGTAGGAAGCGTTTCGATCAGCGGTTCGATCACGGCGAGTAATACGGTCACCGTCAAGATCGGTTGCACCGGCGGCCCGCCCGACTGTACGGTGGCCTCCGCGACCTACGCCCACACCGTGACGTCGGATGACACGCTGACCACAATCCTTCAGGACCTGATCGACAAGATCAATAAGGGCGACACCAACGCCACAGCGCTCTTTAACAGCACGGCGAACGAAATCGTCCTGACCGCCAAGGCGCCGGGCGCGAATGGCGGCAACGTCACCCTCTCGGTTTCGACGTCAACGAACTCCACGGTTATCGCTTCGGCGTCCGCCGCGACGCTCAACGTCTATCTTCAGAATCCGGCCCAGATCGCGCCGGGTACGCTGATCCAGATTCTCGGTAACAACCTCTGCGATTCCGTGGGGTCCGCGGATTATTCGAACGCGAACCTCCCCACCGAGATGAACAACTGCGCTCTTTACGTGGATGGTATTCGCGCTCCGCTCCTCTATGTGTCGCCCACGCAGGTGAACGCTCAGATGCCGCTCGAATTTCTCGACCGCACGAGCGTCAGCGTCTATCTGAGAACGGCGCACGCGGATGGGACCGTTTCGGCGACCACGCCGATCGCGACCACGATCGTCCCGCAAAACCCTGGCATTTTCGCCTATCCGGGCCGCGACCCGCGTCCGGGCATCGTTTATCACGCCTCCTCGCAGGCGTTTGACATTATCGATCTCAACGGTATTCCGCAGGAAGGCGATACCGCCACGCTCATCGTCGGACCGAACGCTCAGTCGTATTCGGATGGCAACGTCAACGTTGTGAAGGATACGAACACGGTCACCGGTGTGGGCACGAACTGGACGCAGGATATGGTGGGCGGAAGCGCGGTGATCTCCGGCAATATCTATAAGGTGGCCTCTGTCAACAGCGCCACAAGCCTGACGCTCACCACCAATTACACGGGCATTACCGGAAACAATTTCGTCCAGACTCTGTTTTTCGGCGGCAAAGTCTATAGCTACAGCCAGACCGCGACGGACACCATCTCCAGCACGACGGACGGTCTGGTGGCCGCGATTAACGCGGGCCCCGATCCCTACATTTACGCCGTACGCGCCAACGAATACAACCGCCTCATTGTCTATTCTTACGTCTCCGGGCCTGCGGGCGAACACGTGAAGATTTTCGGTCAGGCCACCACCACATCGGACAATACGTCCGGCGCACAGCTCACTGTTTCCGTGTATAACCCGGAGACGGGCTACGATCACCCCGCGGGTCAACTGGTCACCGCCGATAACCCGGCTATTCCGGGCGAGGCTCTCTACACGTTCGCGACGGGCATTGGACCGACGAACCCGGCGGATATTCCCTCGGGACAGATTTACCGCGGCGGCAATGACAATCCGCCTGCCGTATACGTCGATTCGATTCTGGTACAGGGCCTGGTGGCAACGCCTATAAACGTGGCGCTGACGCCGAATACCGCCGGCATTTACTACGTGGAGTTCGCACTCAATCCATCGCTCACCACCGATGCTTTCTCGCAGATGACGATTGCGCAGCAGTTGTTCATCAGTAATGTGGTCACGATCCCGATCGTCATTCCTGGAACGACGACGCAGCCGCCGACCGTAACCGGCGTCTCTCCGGCGATCGGTCCGATTGGCGGCGGCAATACGGTGACCATCAGCGGTACGAATTTGCAGCAGCCGGTGACCGTGACGTTCAACGGCGTCAATTCACTGAACTACCAGTCCATCAATTCGAACTCGATTACCGCGACAGTCCCGGCCGGCACGGCCGCGGGCCCCGTCAGCATTGTGGTCACGACCGCGTCGGGAAGTAACGCGGCGAACTCACTCTATACTTACGCCGGCGGCCCGACTGTCACGAGCATCAGTCCCTCATCCGGCCGTATCAGCGGGGGCACCGCGGTGACGATTACGGGTACGGGGCTCACGGGTACGACCAGCGTGACCTTCTCCGGCGTCAACGCTCAGAGCTTCACCGTGGTCAACGATACGACCATCACCGCTGTCACGCCTGCTGTTCTGCAGGCCTTCAGCGCATCGGTGGTTGTCACCACGCCGGGCGGAACCGCGAGCATACCTTATCAGTATTCGGCGACGGCGACGTCTGCCCGTCAGCCCGCGAGCGAGACCCTTCGCCGCGGATCGCCGGCTCTGCGCCGGCGCTGAAGCCCGTACAAAAACGGACACTTACGGGGCGGCTTAAAACGGTCTGATAGACTGCTGTTTTTATGCCACAAATTGATGTTCCGCTGGTACGCGGACGGTTCGGGGCCACCTCGCGCCCTGACAACTGGTGGATTCAGCCACTGGCTGTCTTTCTCGGATTTTCCGCCTTCATCATCTACTCTACGTGGGCGGCGCTTCAGGGGAATAACTACATGGCGGGAAATTTGCTTTCGCCCATGTATTCTCCTCTGATCTACGGCCCGGAGCACGCGGCCTGGATTCACGGCACTGGCATCCCCTCCTGGTTTCCCTCCTTCCTTCCTTTCTCCGCGGCCATGTTGGTTCTCTGGGCTCCCGGCGGTTTCCGGTTCACGTGTTACTACTATCGCGGCGCCTATTACAAAGCCTTCTGGCAGGATCCTCCGAACTGCACGGTTGGCGAACCGCGCAAGACTTATCTTGGCGAACGCAGCTTCCCTCTGATCTTCCAGAACATCCATCGCTACTTCCTCTATCTCGCGCTTATCTTCCTGGTGCTGCTTGCGCACGACGTGTATGAGGCCACGAAGTTCGACAACGGCTTCGGCGTCAGCGTGGGCACTCTGGTGCTGCTGCTCAACGTGATACTGCTGAGCAGCTACACGCTCGGATGCCATTCGTTCCGGCATCTGGTGGCGGGGATGAAGAACCGCTTCTCCGAAGCACCCACCCGCAAGAAGGTGTACGACTGCGTGAGTTGTTTGAACGCGCGGCATATGCGTTTCGCCTGGTTCAGCTTGTTCTGGGTCGGGTTCTCCGATGTCTACGTCCGGCTGTGCGCGATGCACATCTGGACGGATTACAGAATCTTCTAACAGGCTCAGCAAATGGCGGAATACAAAACACACGAATACGACGTGCTGGTGATCGGCGCGGGTGGAGCGGGGCTCCGCGCGGCGATTGAAGCGTCGGCGGCCGGACTGAAGGTCGGGCTGATTTGCAAGTCGCTGCTGGGCAAAGCGCACACGGTGATGGCGGAAGGCGGCATGGCCGCCTCGATGGGTAACGTGGACGACCGCGATAACTGGCGCGTCCACTTCGCCGATACGATGCGCGGCGGGCAATACCTGAATAATCCGCGTATGGCCGAATTGCACGCGAAGGAAGCGGGCGACCGCGTGCGTGAACTCGAGGCGTGGGGCGCGGTTTTCGATCGGACGAAAGACGGCAAGATTCTGCAGCGCAACTTCGGCGGACATCGCTATCCGCGTCTGGCGCACGTCGGCGATCGCACCGGTCTCGAAATGATCCGCACGCTGCAGGATCACGGCGTTCATACCGGCATGGAAGTCCATATGGAGACGACGATCCTCGATCTCCTGGTGGACGGCGGGCGCATCGCGGGCGCATTCGGATACGGGCGCGAGCTCGGCCGCTTCCTGCTGTTCAAGGCGAAGGCAGTCGTATTGGCTACGGGCGGCGTGGGCCGCGCGTTCAAGATCACGAGCAATAGCTGGGAATATACGGGGGACGGGCAGTCGGTGGCGTATCGCGCGGGCGCGCAGTTGATGGATATGGAGTTCGTCCAGTTCCATCCGACCGGAATGATCTGGCCGCCCAGCGTGCGCGGCATTCTGGTGACGGAAGGCGTGCGCGGCGAAGGCGGCGTGCTGCGGAACAAGGATGGCAAGCGGTTCATGTTCGCGGACATCCCGGAGAACTACCGGCCGCAGACCGCCGACAACGAAGAGGAAGGCTGGCGGTACGTCACCGGCGATAAGAACGCGCGGCGTCCGCCGGAACTGCTCACGCGCGATCACGTGGCGCGGTGCATCAACCGCGAAGTGAAAGAAGGGCGGGGCAGCCCGCACGGCGGCGTGTTCCTCGATATCAGCTGGATCAAGTCGAAGGTGCCGAACGGCGAAGAGCACATCAAACGCAAGCTGCCGAGCATGTATCACCAGTTCATGCAGCTCGCCGATCTCGACATCACCAAAGTACCGATGGAAATCGGACCGACGACGCACTACATCATGGGCGGCGTGCGGGTGGATGCGGATACGCAGATGTCGGACGTGCCTGGGCTGTTTGCCGCGGGCGAGTGCGGCGCGGGTCTGCACGGGGCCAATCGTCTGGGCGGGAATTCGCTCTCCGATCTCGTGGTGTTCGGCAAGCGGGCCGGCGAAGCGGCCGCGAAGTATGTGAAATCCAACAGCGCGGCGCAGGTCAATCCGCAGCAGGTGGATGAGATCGCGCGGTGGGCGCTCAGTCCGCTGGAGCGCGAAGGCGGGCCGCGGCCGTACGATATCCAGTTCGAACTGCAGGATCTGATGCAGTCGATGGTCGGCATTGTGCGCAACGAAAACGAAATGGCGACGGCGCTCGAAAAGCTTCAGGATCTGAAGAAGCGGGCGGAGACGGTATCGGCGGGCGGCAATCGCGAATACAATCCTGGATGGCATACGGCGATCGATCTGCGCAACCTGCTGACGGTTGCCGAGGCGATCGCGCTTTCGGCTCACGACCGCAAGGAAAGCCGCGGGGCGCACTTCCGGGAAGACTATCCGGAGAAGAGCGCGAGCGAAGGAACGTATAACCATACGATCCGGCGCGGGGCGAATGGCGCGATGGAACTGGGTCGCGCGCCCCTGCATCCGATGACGGACGAGATGAAGCAGATTATCGAGGAGATGAAGTCATGAGCGCGGTGACGTTCGAGATCTGGCGCGGGGATCGCAACAAGGGCGAATTCCGCGAGTATAAGACGGAAGTCTCAGAAGGCATGGTCGTGCTCGACGTGATCCACAAGATCCAGGCCGAGCAGGCGAACGACATGGCGGTGCGGTGGAACTGCAAGGCGGGCAAGTGCGGATCGTGCTCGGCGGAAATCAACGGCATGCCGAAGCTGATGTGCATGACGCGGATGAACACGCTGCCGGCGGACAAACCGGTGCGCGTGGAGCCGATGAAAACGTTCCCGCTGATTCGCGATCTTGTGACCGACGTGAGCTGGAATTTCGAGGTCAAGAAGACCATTCGCAAGTTCAAGCCGCGCAAACCCGACGCTCCGGACGGCACGTGGCGGATG
>CAZWTH010000266.1:0-1740 GCA_964636715.1 uncultured Solibacteraceae bacterium
TCGTCAAGATGCTCTGAAATTCCGTCTGGAAGATAAAGAACCGGCCGCGCGATGCCGAAAATACCGGGTTCGATCGAACCTTCGAGCGACACCAGTTTGGTCCGGGCATCCAGCCGGCGCAGACGATCGAATGCCCTGCCCTCCCGAACTACGTCCGCTCTGCGCAGCGATCTCGCAACTCTCTGCCATCGCACCAACCAGAACATCAGCACCGCGATGCCGCCGAGTACCCAGAGTGCGGGCAGCATCGGTAAAGTATTGGTCGAAACAGCAACCGGCGCCGGCGAACTCGCGACATACACAGGCGCGACAACCCGCTCCACAACGAACGACAACCGCGGCTGCGTGATCACCGGCGCCGTCGTCCACGTCAGCCGGTGACCGATCTCGACAAACAGCGAGAACGGGACCAGAAATTTCAGCGACGCGGCCAGCCAGACCCAGTAACGCGTGGCGGCGCGATTGTTCCGCAGCAGCAGCGTCAGCAAACCCATGAGCGCCGCAAACACTGTCGACTGGATCAGGTGAGCTGTCATATCAGTTCTCCGACGGCCGTTCGACGTGATCGATCACGACAAACTCCGCCTCGCCCCTCGACGGTTCGATCTTTAATCCGAGTTTTTTCAAAGCGGTTGCAACAGTTGCGACCGGATCAGGCGCCGCCGGGTCATCGATTCCCGGCTCTGTACCCGGCGGCCCGACAATCAGATCGAGATGATAAGTGAAGGTTCCCAGAAGCCCCGTTTTGTCGATCACATCGCGGCGCAAGCGACCCGACAATACAGGACAGATGCTCGAAATTGTTCCGCCAATCACCTTCACTCCGTCACTGTCGCCGCCCATATAGCCGCAGGGCAAAGGCTCTCCGGGTACAACGGCAGGCGCCGGAACTTGCGGATCCACTACCGCGCATTCACCCGGTTTTGTAGTCTGAAGCTTCGCGCCACCTTTGTCTAAAACCATCTCGTAGACCGGAACTGCCTTGCTCTCGCGATGGATCTTCAGCTTGAATCGGTCTTCGAGAAGCGCCTGGAGCATAGGCCCTGCCATCCATGCCGTCGTTTGGGGAACCGCTGGCTTTGCATTTATCGAATAGTGCTCCTCGTCAATCCAGGCCGGCCCCCCTTGCAGCGGCTGCGTCAACAGCGTCGAGGCTTCCGGCGCGAGGTGGCCGTCCGCATAACGAACGTACGCAGTGCGAATCAGCGAACGGAGGGATATACAGGGCGTTCTGAACATCGCGGAATCTCCGAACATCGATGCTCCGGACCCGCGCGCCGCGCGCGGAACCGCTGGATTGACCGTACATCGTTTGATGGAAGCGGCTTCGAACTCTGGCGATGCGGGCGCATTCTGAGCCCGGCCCGCCGGTATATTCAGCATGCCCACCATCACAGGAATCGCAAAAGCCGAGATCGCCACAATCGAGATCGCCGCTTTCTTTGCGAGATGGAGCCTAAGGGAACACCGATTGAGCATGATGGACTCGATTCGCCTGCGGAGATCCGATCCGGTGACTCCGGAAACGCACTGGAGCGGAGACTCCAGATAGCGGCGGCAGATTTTCAGAATGCTTTCGGCATAAACTTCGGGATCGCTATAGCGGCGGCAGATTTTCAGAATGCTTTCGGCATAAACTTCGGGATCGCTGCCGAGACGGACGACTTCCTCATCGCAGGCTCGCTCGCGTTCTTCCACCAGCCGCGCCCCCATCCACCAGACCAGCGGATGAAACCAGAA
>CAZWTH010000267.1:0-20080 GCA_964636715.1 uncultured Solibacteraceae bacterium
GAGCACTCTCCGCCGCCGGCTTCGGCTCCGGCTTTTCCAATAGATCGTACCCCGAAACCATCGAACGGAAATTCGCCCACCCGGCGCGAATCACCTGCGCGGTATGGACCACAAAGAACGCCACGTAGCCCATGGTCAGCCAGAAGTGCTCGAACCGGGCCCATTCGTAGCCCCCGAACATGGCCGTCAGCCAGTGCAATTGCGCGGGCTTGTAGATGGAGAGGCCGGTCAGCAGGCTCGCACCGCCCATCAGCACGATCGCGGTGTAGGAAATGCGCTGCGCCGCGTTGTAGCGTCCCTGCGGCGGCAGCGGTACGCGACATCCCATATCGTGCTTCGCCACCTGGATCGCTTCGCGAAACGATTTTCGATCCGGCAGCAGTTCGCGCCATTCTCCCGAAACCAGCGTGTAGATCACGTAAGCGATGCCGTTCAGCGCAAACAGCCACGCAATCGCGAAATGGATGGCCATGCCGCGCGCCAGTTGATGCTCGACTCCTGTCGCCTGATAAAGCCACTCGGGGAAAAAATGAAACAGTGTTATGTCGCCCGCGCCGACCCGGTAGGGATCGTAAGCCCAGTAGATCAGCATGCCGCTGAAGATCATCGCCGAGAGCAGCGGGAAATTGACCCAGTGGCACCAGCGGGTAAAAAACTTGTGCTTTTCGCTGAGGGTCATCATCAGGTACGACGGCTGAAACCCGTACCTGGTTATTGTACGTTCCCGGGAGGGATCCGGATGTGGGGCCGGGGGCAGATGTCCGCGCCGGGCAAAAGCCCCGCGCCCCACGGTCGGACTCTCAGGCTACCTTCTTCAGCCTGAGCGGGGGACGCAGCGGCTTTGCTCTCCCTTTTTCCCTCTCCGGCAGAACCCTTTGCGGGAGCGGCGGCATGTGAACAATGTTTTCGTAATACTCATCCAGATTTCGCTTTGCTTTGCCGCCGAAATACTCGTCCACCGGGAAGAGGGCGTGGGGCCGCAACTCGCGGAACACTCTGCCCAGCTTCTGTTCGATCCGATACAGGTAGTGGTAGAAGCTCCCACGGTCCAGCAGATTGAGTCTGGCGCAGCACGCCTTCCAGTCGGCGCCCTGCAGGAAGTGATATTTGAATATCTGATACTCCAGCGGCTCGAGCGCCCGTTTACTGACCAGGCAGAAATCCGCCATGTATTCCTCCTCTCTCATGCCCCACGAAAAATTGCCTTCGGAGCCGCGAACCGTTTCCAGCCGTACCGTGCCCACCGGCTTTTCGCGCGTGGCGCATAGCCGAAACTTCGCGTAACAACTCCGAAAAATGCGTCTCAATACGCAACTGCAGGGAACATCCTCTACCCTGCCGGTATTCCGCAATCCCAGTCCAAGGCAATGCGTGCAACCCTGTCTCGCCAAACCTGTTGCTTCGGAACTGCTCCAATCAAAAGTCAAGTGTCGCTCCTTACGATGGGCGCAATAAAACCCATCGAATTTGTCTCTATAATTTCCTTCATTTTTCGTTAAATGCGGAAAATTATTTCCGCGCAAGCCGGGGAGTATCCCCGAAGCTGCTGAGCCATCTGGGAGTTCCAGTACGAATACAACTCACATCAGATCGCTCTGCTACCGTATTTCAGTGGCGCCTATTTCTACGGGAAATATAGCGGTGGGCATTGACAGCCTCACGGATTTCCATTTCGGACCTGCTTGGCCGCGTCATCCGAATGGCACGGGAGGCGGTGCAGGGCGGTGAAATCAGCGAGCGGGCCCTCGCGCGGCGCGCCGGACTTTCGCAGCCCCACCTCCACAACGTACTCAAGGGAGTCCGCGCTCCTTCACCCGCCGCGGCGGACCAGCTCATGCGCGCGCTTGACGTCTCGGTTCCACAGTTGCTGTGGCTCAGTCCTCACATTGCGGTGTCCGGGATTCGTGAGGTCCCGTTGATCCGGAATCCTATCGGTCCCGGATCGGAGGCGTCATTCAGCGATTTTGGTGGCTATCTGCCGTTCCCGGCTCCTTTGGTGGCGGCGTCGGACGATCCGGTGGCCGCGCATCTCGGCGCCGACCTTGCGCTTCCGCCGGAACTTCGCGCTGGCGACCTCGTACTGCTCGACCGTAATGCCGCACGGCGCATCCTGCCGGAGCCCGGAAGTTGCTGGGTGGTGGCGGACAGCGCCGGGCTGCGTGTAAGATACGTGAGGCGAAATGGCGGCGCGCTTGAAACAGGGGGCGTCCCGAACCGGGAGGGCGTCCGCGTCTGGCGAACGGTTTCGCTGCATGGCAGGGATATTCTGGAAATAGTGAGGGCACGGATTGTTTGGGTTGGCCGGGAAATGGAAGCACCGAACGCAGGGCCGTCTGGACCGGTTAGCGCAGGCAATTGAAGCGATTGCGGGGCGCGACCAGCGGCTGATCGAGGAAAGCGCCCTGGTGGACCGCCTTCGCGAGGAAGGCGGGGCGCAACTCTACCAGGTGTGCCGGGAATTTGTGGATGAACTGAACGGCCGTCTGAGCCAGCCCGCGCTGGTGCTGGACCCGCCGGACTGGAACGTGGAAAATTTCGACGAGGACGGCGCGAATCTTTACCAGATCAGTCTGCGCGGGCGTCTGCTCCAGATCGAATACAGCGCCACGGAAGAGGGGTATTCCACCGAGGAATTCCGTCACCGGTACGTCTTACGCGGTGGCGTGCGTTCGTTCAATCAGAAGTTTCTCGATCGCGATACCGTGGACGAGCAACTGATCTTTTTTTGCCCGCACGATTCGGGGGCGGCGTGGCACTTCTTCGATCCGCGGACGTACCATACAGGGCTTGTGACCGCGGATTATCTGGCTACCGAGTTAGAGCGGCTGCTCTGAAGCCGCTGGCGTGGTTTCAGCGGCCTCGGCCGGCGGTTCGCGCCGCGGTGGAAGGCGGAACGATGCCTTTCACTCGCATATAGACCGCCATGCTTCCGTAGCATTCCTGGTCGTGGGCGGTATTGTAGGCAAGACGTCCCCCACGAGAGTTCTGACCGCGCCCGTAGGCGAGGAGTTCCGTGGCGTTGGCGTCGGTGATGGCGTTATAGGCTTTGTCGCACTCTTCGAAGGAGGCTTTGAGCGCCGCGACGAGATCGGCTTTGCCGGTTTTCGACGCCGCGTCTCCCTTGCGCGTCTGGCCGTTCAAAGTGGAACAAATTCCGACCTGCGCGTCCGCGACGTGGGCGACCCAGCCGCCGAATGTCATCTCTTCGGGCGCGGGGCGGAAGTCATAATTCGATTCCGGCATCGCTTCAGCCGCGGCGAGCAGATTCGTCTTGACGGAGGTATAGACCTGTTTGATTTCAGCCGCGATGCCGGGCGGCAGCGGCATGCCCTGCGCGGCGGCGGGCAGCGAATACGCGCCAGTGAGCAGGAGAGTGAGGAAAATCTTCTTCATCGCCATAGTTTAATGGAAGCCCGCCGCACTTTTGCAACGAGCGCGAAAAATGTCGATGCGCCCGCCGCCCGCGACGCTGCTGAAGGCAGCGCCGGCGGCAAGGCAAAATGAAATTCAGGCAGTTTCGGGGAGCAAGGGAACTCTACTGCCCGAAAACGAGGCGGTCAGTGGTTCCGCCCAAATCGATTTCCACGAGGTTCACGCCCCCGCTCTCCGATTTTGTGATCGCGGCGGTGTTGGGGAATTTCGCGGAAGCTTGTTCCACGTTGACGGCGACTTTCATTGTTTTGCCGTCGGGGGTCGTAATAACCGCCTGATCCTTTTTGAGGCTCACCTCGTATTCGCCAGCCTTCAGGTTTTTTCCGGTCAGACTGGCTCCGTTGGCGAGCGTGAAATAAGAACCTGCAAATGCGTATCCCGAGAGCGCAAGGGCTATGGCCGGAACCGCGAACATTGGGTTGATCTTCATGGTAGAAACATCTCCTCAGTTTTTTGAGGACCGGGTAAAGGGCTTCCCCCTCCCGTCGCTTCTTTTCCGGTTCCAATTTGTAATAAGCACGCGAGTAGCCGTTTGAATTGGCGGGGTCTACCAGGGCGGATAAGCATTCGTATTCAATCGATTACGGGCGACACGAGGCGTCAAACCGGCGATGCCCAAAGGCGCCAATGGCGCCGAAACGGATCACTTTGCCGGGCAATCGGGGAGCTTTATCGCACTCGCGGGGCGGTAGTTTGTGTATGTTTCGTCATCATGGGCGCTGTGGCCAATGAGCCCCACGATTCGCGCTTTCGACCGGTCGGAGAAATGGACAGGCGCCCAAAAACCATTTCCCGCCGGCGCGCGCACCAGTTCGAAAACCGTCCCCGGTTCCACCGTGGCGAGGAAACCCTCAATCGAGACGGGGCGGACGACATGCGCCTCGACCCGCACCCACTCGAAACTCGCGGTGTCGATCCAGAGTTTCCCTTCCATTCCGGTGAGCGCCTTTGTCTCCAGGTTGGGCGGCTGATAGCCAGGTTTTGGAGTCGCCTTCAAAACCCAGGTTTGGCGTCCATTGAGCCGCTGCCGGCCGGTGACCTGGAATGTGAAGGCCTTCGTCAACTCGCCCATCATCTCGTGGTCGCGTTTCTGGTCCTCCTGGTACTTCGCGATCCGCTTCTGCCTTTCGGATGGCGATTCGCCACAACGCGAGGCGATTTCGTGGCGGAGCTTCTCCTCCTCCTTCTTCGCCTCGCCGGGTGAAAGCGGTTTTCCGTTCACGGCAGTCAGCTTTTGATACGGGGAGCCCTCGATCATGAGGATCTGGAAGGTCTTCGAGCCGTGCGATTCCAGATCGCGCTCGAGATGGGTGTAGTGTTCCGAGGTCTGCCAGTCCCGGTGCATGGCATCCACAGAACGCTGGATGATAGTAGTCGCATCCGGCGTCTTCGGAGCCGCCGAAGCCGTGTGAATTATCAGAAGAAACAGGAGACTTCCGGGCGCATATCTCATGAGCTGTATCCGTTACTGCTTCGTCATCACAATCGAGAAGACCTCCGATTCTCCGTCCTCAAAGCTGCATGCCGAAGCGGCCAGATAGAGCAGCCAGGTGCGATAGATTTCTTCACCCACGAGCGTTACGCAGCGCTCATGGTTCGATTTCAGGTTCACGACCCATTCGCGGCACGTGCGGGCGTAGTCGCGGCGCAGATTGCGCAGGTCGAGGATGCTGAAGCCGGCGTGTTCGGCTTCGCGGATCACGTCCGAAAGGTGCGCGAGCTCGCCTCCGGGGAAAACCCGCTTCAGCAGGAAGCGAGTTTGTGGATCGTCATGCACATCCTGCGGCCGACTGATTCCGGAGTTGACGAAGCGGCCGCCCGGTTCAAGCAGGCTGTGGATCCGGGCGAAATATTCGCCGAGCCGGCGCCGTCCCACATGTTCGAACATTCCGATGGAGGAAATGCGGTCGAAGTGGCCCGGCAGATCGCGGTAATCCTGCTCCAGGACTTCCACCCGGCTCTCGATTCCGAGCGAGCGTACCAGCGCCGCGGCGTATCGATACTGTCCGCGGCTGAGCGTGCAGCCGGTGGCCTGTACGCCATATCGCGCAGCGGCGCGCGAAATCAAGGCGCCCCACCCGCAGCCGATATCGAGAAACGTCTGCCCCGCTTCGAGCCGCAGGTCGCGGCAGATGTGATCGAGCTTGGCTTCCTGCGCCTGTTCGAGAGTCCATTCGGGACGGTCGAACCAGCCTTCGGAGTAAATCAGCCGCGAGTCGAGAAACGTTTTGTAGAACTCGTTCGAAACATCATAGTGAAACCGGATGTTCTCCGCGGCGCGAGCGCGCGTCTGAAACCAGGATTCGATGCGGGCGCTCGTTATGCGGCTCACCAGGGTCCGCAGGTGCGGCAGAAGCCCGTGAATACCGCAGGTGGCTTTCAGCCGGATGGCGGCGGTGAGATCGCCCGCGATGCGGTATTCTCCCCGAATAAATCCGAGGGCCGTGGTGTACCAGTCGCCGTCCAGGATGCGGCGCAGATGCGATTCGCTGCGCGCAAAAATGGTGAAATCCGCGGAGTCGTCGAAGCGGGAGAGTCTGCCGCCGCTCCGGAATCCGACGGCATAATCGGTAGCCTCATTCAGGCGATGTGCGGTCGCGGCCATTTCACTGCGGTTGACGGCAGTGGTTATTGCAGTTTGATGGCCATGGCGGTTTTGGCCGGCCTGTAAACAGACTCTCGATAAACTCCGAGCACCTCGCGCGCGGTGCGCGCCCAACTGAAGCGAGCGGCTTGCCGGCGGCCTCTCGTGATGAGCTCTTCGCGCAGTTCGGCGTTGAGCAGCACTTCCGTGATGCCGCGCGCGATATCGAAGACGTTTTCCGGATTGACCAGCATGGCGGCGCCGCCCACGACTTCGGGCAGGGAACTCACCTGGGACGCGATTACCGGCGTGCCCGCCGCCATAGCTTCGAGCGGCGGCAATCCGAAGCCTTCGTAGAGAGACGGGAACACGAACGCCGTGGCGAGTTCGTGGAACGTGCGCAGCGTGTCGAGCGGAACGAATCCCAGGAAGCGCACCGACTGCTCGACGCGGCACTGGATCATGGCGCGGCGTACATCGGGATAGCGCGAAATATCGTCTCCGATCACGATGAGCCGCAGATCTTTGTACCCGCCGTGTCCTTCGAGTTTCTGCCGCACGACCGCGAAGGCTTCGATCAGCCGCGGAATATTTTTCTGCGGCCGGATGGAGCCCGCGTAGAGCAGGAATGGATATTGGATCTGATAGCGCTCGAGAATGCGATGGCGCTCGCGCGCGATAGTGGCGGCGTCGAGACCTTGTCCGGGGCGGGCGAGGAATTGCGGGTCGGGAGCGTTGTAGATCAGATGGACGCGATCCGAGGCTTTTGGGGCCAGATTCACGACATCGCGCTGCGTGGCGCCGGATACGGTGATGATGCGCGCGGCGCGCTCCAGACCTCGCTTCAGGCGGAAGACGCGCGCGGCGTGGAGAACGCCGGTGGCGTCGTCATAAAAAACGCTGCTCAGATCGTGAATGGTTACCACGTAGGGTTGCCGCATCAGCAGCGGCACGCGGTGGAATGGAATGTGGGTGAGGTCGACGCCCAGTTTCGCGAGGAAGCGGGGGAACGCGAAATGTTCGGCTCGCGAAGCGTCGCGCCGGTCGTATACGGCGACGTGGAAATTGGATGGAAGGCCGGGAAGCTGGTCCGTGTCCTGGCGCGAGCAGATCAGATGAAAATCGTGATCGGCGTTCTCCGCGGCCAGGGCCTGCAGCAGATTGCGAATGTACGTGCCGACGCCGAAATCGCGAATTCTCCGGACGTCAAGCGCAATCTTCACGGGTGACCTGCCGGGTGATTATGCCTGACCGCGCCGCCAGCTATAGAGCGGGAAACGTTCCGTGAGCGCCTGCACGCGCTGGCGGACCGCCGCGATCGCTTCTTCGGAATTTGTATTCCGCACGACTTCCGCGATGCAGGAAGCCACTTCCTGCATTTCGCGCTCTTTGAAGCCGCGAGTTGTGACGGCGGGGCTGCCGAGACGGATGCCGCTCGGGTTCAGTGGCGGGTTGGTATCGAACGGAATGGCGTTCTTGTTCACCGTGATGCGCGCGGAATCGAGCGCGTTTTCCGCTTCGCGGCCTTTCACGCCTTTCGAGAATACGTCGACAAGGAGCAGGTGCGTATCGGTGCCGCCGGAGACGACGCGGAAACCTTCCGCGAGCATTCCCATAGCGAGCGCTTTCGCGTTGGCGATCACCTGCTTCTGGTATTCCCTGAAGCCCGGCTGGAGCGCTTCGAGGAAGCACACGGCTTTTGCCGCGACGATGTGCATCAGCGGTCCGCCCTGCGCGCCGGGGAACACGTTCTTATCGATGGCGGCGGCGAATTTTTCGCGCGCCAGGATGATGCCGGAGCGGGGGCCGCGCAGAGTTTTGTGAGTGGTGGACGTCACGATATCGGCGTATTCGCACGGGTTGGGATGCAGCCCGGCCGCGACGAGTCCAGAGAAATGCGCCATATCGACGACGAGGTATGCGCCAACCGAGTCGGCGATCTGGCGGAACTTCGCGAAATCCCACTGGCGGGGATAGGCGCTTCCGCCCGCGATGATCATCTTCGGCTTGTGCTCTTCGGCCAGACGCGCGACGTTTTCAAAATCCACGCGCTCGTCTTCCTTGCTGACCTGATAGCCGACAACGTGATACATCTTGCCCGAAAAATTCAGTTTGTGGCCGTGCGTGAGGTGGCCGCCGTGGGCGAGATCGAGCCCCATGATGGTGTCGCCGGAGTTCAGGATGGACGCATACGCCGCCTGATTCGCCTGCGAGCCGGAGTGCGGCTGCACGTTGACGTATTCCGCGTTGAACAGTTTTTTCGCGCGGTCGCGGGCGATGTTTTCGACTTCATCGACGAACTCGCAGCCGCCGTAATAGCGTTTGCCCGGATAGCCTTCGGCGTATTTGTTGGTCAGGACGCTGCCGGCGGCTTCCAGGATGGCTTCGGACGTGAAGTTCTCGCTCGCGATCAGCTCGATCTGGCCGTGCTGGCGGTCGGTCTCCTTCTGAATGAGCCGGTAGATATCGGGATCGGCTTCGGCCAGCGGTCGCGCCATGGGGTTAGTCATATAGAAAGGGGAATCCGAATTTTATCATTCGGCGGGGGCGCGGTTGGGGCGTTGCGGCGGAATGATGATGTCAATCAGGGCGGCTGTCGCCCCGCGAACGGACTGCCAGGGAACTCCCTGATCCAGCGTGGTCAGGCGCCCCTTTTTTCGAAAGGCCAGTCCGGCCAGATACGCATCGGTGATCTGCCTCGCGCCAGTGAGGCGAGAAAGGTCGAAAAGGTCAGAATCCGTGAGACTGATCTCATCCGGCCAGAACCGATGCACGCCAGCGAACGCGGACCGAAATTGATTGAGATTCTGCGCCGCGGCGGCGGGTGTGATTCGCAGATTCGGATAGGTCGGTTGCGAAATGATCCGGATGAATCCGTTCTCGGTCAAAGGGGTCGTTGCCCATCCCGATTTCACCGCAACGGTGTGGAACCACTCGGCGGCGGCGCGGTGGTGTTGGTGCGCGGAATCGAGAAGACTGATCAGAACATTGACGTCCAGCAGCCGGACATTCATTCCAGTTCCGCAAGATTGCGAACCATCTCGCTTGTTACAACAACGGCGTCAGGACCGTGCTGCCAGACGGGAATTCCGCGTTCCATCCGGATTGCCGGGGCGGGTTCTCGATTGAGGCCGCGTCTGGCCAGTTCTGAGACGGTGCGTCCAATTCCCTGACTCCTCAGTCGCGCGATTTCTTTGGCCGCCTGAAAGACATCATCATCGATCTCCAAGGTCGTCCTCATGAGTGCATCATAGCATCATGATGAGCTTGGCATCATTTGACTCCTGCCTCGCTCGTGGTGATCAGGGCCTCCGCACTGACCGCATCGCCTACCTGAACCTGGAGAGAGTGATCTCCGGGGGCGATGGACGGGATCTTCAGATTGCCCTGGCAGACTCCGGCGAAACCGGGCGCCAATCCAAGGAAGGGAAGCTCAGCGGGAGCGCCATCGATGGTAGCGATGCAGACGCCCAGAGGCCGGGAAAGAGGGGAGACAGGTGCACTGCTACCCGTCGGCACAGGGAAATCCACCGCGCCTTGTCCTGTCACATAGAAGATAACGAAACTGCCTGGAGCGGCGGGAGTCGAAGGTCCATTGAGTTGTCCGTCGGAGTTAATGACCAACGCGCGCTTTGCTCCTACGGTAAAAATCCCCGGCGCCGCGGTTCGAACATTGATAGTGACGGGTTGGGACGATGTCGAACCCACGCTCAGCAATAGCGTAGCTGGTCCAGGCGTGATTTCGAAGGGAAGCTGTCCATTAATCTGCGAAGGGCTTGCGTAAGTCAGGGGAATCGCAATGCCGTTCACAGAGACAGCAACGCCACCCAGTACGCGGGGCAACGGGAGGGCGCTCGCGGCGCTTTCCGTCACACCTGGGTTGGTTCCGTAAATTGAAATAAGCGACCCGGGGGCCGTTCCCGCGCTTCCATCGGCGGCATTAACGACTGCCTGGATCACCGGGGCAGCACTTTGGGAGGCAGCGGAGCTGAGCGTCATGTTTGAAAGCAGCGCCGTGTCGGTTCCCTGCGAATTACCTGAAATCCTGATTCGATGAACGCCCTGGTTTGCCGCATCAAAGTTGATAGCACATGATGTCCAGGCAATTGGAGGCTGGAATCGCCAGAACAGAATGTTGTCGAACCAGACAAGGATTTCCTGCTTGTCCAACGCCGATCGTTGTGCGCACCGGAACTTCAGGGTGTAGGAATTCTTCCCCGGAAACTGGATGGCCTGAGATATCTGGCCGGACCCGAGAAGAAAGGCAATCTGTTGTCCGTCGTCAAGTGTGGCAGATCCGACATACGAACTTCCTTTGCGGGCAATCCCGGAAGTACTGGAGGGCGACTGCCCTGAGGGAAGTGGGGTTGATGTCGGCTGTCCGTAGGAGGGTGACGGTGCGCCAAACGTCCACGATGGAATCTCAGGCGCTACGGATTCCAATTGTGACGACGACAACACGGGGCGCGAAAAATCGCCGTTCAGTAACACCGGATCGGAAACAGCCGCCCAGATTTCCGCAATCACGGCTTCTTCTCCGAACCCTGTGAACCACTGCTTACCGGTGGCCGGACCGTTGTACCAGGGAGCGTTTGCGTGATACCAATCGATTCCCTGCACCCCGCCGTTCAGCCCCACCTGCCCTGTCATGGCGAGGAATGCATAGGGATCCGTTATAGCAATCCATGCAGCGGCATAGCGCAGCCAGTCCGCTCGATAGGAGGCAGGTTGACTCGCAAACCATGCGGGTTCGCACCACCCCCACTGGAACGGCCATCCTACTGGATTTCCCGGTTTAGGATTGGCGCCCGGGTCGAGGTTTAGCGTGTAGGGCGTTCGTTCACAGCGCCAGCCACTGGGAGAAATGCCACCGCGCGTCCTGCTAAAAGCTGTATCTCCATACTTAGCGAGGATGCAATCCTGGGGCGACGCGGGATTCTCTCTGGCTCGCGTAGTGACATAAAGGTAGTCGAGGAGAAGGTTACCATCAGGGTCAACGATCCCCGCTTGTCCGTTCCATGATGATTTCCCCTGGTCATCAGTGACGCCCACCTGGCCGCTGATGAGAATCCATCCCCTGCGTGCTTTGCTTCGAGCATACGCGCGGATTCGATTCACGAGATCGAAACAATGAGAGAACGCCGGTAAATCACCCTGAGAAATTGTGTTGACCTCGCCCATGTCGAGATGCTCGCAACCAGCCTCGATGTAGCGGCGCGCCCAGTAGTAATACCAAAGCCTGGATTCTGTCTGCGTAATATCAATAGCGGGTGTGGTGGAATTCCCATCCGAAATTCTGAAATCCGGATAAGTCATACGGTCCCACTGAAAATTGCGTGTTTCGGA
Organism: uncultured Solibacteraceae bacterium; assembly: GCA_964636715.1. Lineage (GTDB taxonomy): Bacteria > Acidobacteriota > Terriglobia > Bryobacterales > Bryobacteraceae > BOG-234. Next base: position 11,363 of record CAZWTH010000267.1, read on the forward strand.
GGGCAATCCCATCTCGTCAAACACCCATCCGGGGATCGGTACCTGATTGGCTGCGGGGCCGATGGTTTCGAAACAAGCTGCCCCAACAATAAGGTCAGAGTCAATTGCATGCAAATCCGCAGCGATAGTAGTTACGCCACTGATTATGGTTTCAACGGCGTAGCTGGTTGTGTTCAGATCCCACCACAAGTCTCCGACAAACGTAACGTGCTTGGGGCGAAGATGACCCAGCATTCGAAGGTTGTCTTTGTACTGACTGAGCGTGTCACCATTCGAACCCACCCACTCCCAGAATCCGCGCATTGAGAGCGTGCGGGAAAGATAATTATGAAGCACGTCCTCGGGAATTGGCCCGTTGAAAAAGTAATTCGCATCGAGCGGCGCAACAGAACCTGAGATTTGCCGAGGTCGTACGCCGGCCATCAGGGCTGCATAGCCCAGGAAACTCCTTCTTGTCGTTTGCATGGGTAGCGAAAAGTGAGACCGATCATAGCAGACTTATCCCATCGCCGGGCCGGGGTGTCATAACGCAAACGAGTAGGATGCGGTTCGTACTAGTCCCCGGCGGCTTCGGTCGGTTTGGTCTTCGCGGAGCGGAGCCATTCGGAAACGGGCACGGTGCGGAGGCGGCTCCAGTTGGTGCGAACCAGGGACAGTATCAGCATCAGGATGGTGACGACAATTGCCGCTGTGACTGTCTGCGGCACGGTCAGATTCTCCTTGAAGAACCAGAACCAGCGCCCGTAGACCAGCTCCACGTGTACCCAATACACCAGCAGACTCGTCACGCCGAATTGACGCACGATGCTCCATTGCGCTTCCTTCAGTCCGAGATTCCAGGCGTAACCGAACGCCAGAATGATCAGCACCACGCCCAGCTTAATGAAGATCAGGCCGGGGCTGTCCTTCCAGAACTCCGTGTGGGGGTAGATGGAATAAGGCAGGTTCGAGAGATACCACGCGCCAAACGCTATGGCGATGCCGGCGCCGCCGAGCCACTGCATCGCGACGCCGATCTGATCGCGATCGAGCGTGCGGATGAGGCTGCCGATGCTCATCCCGAAGGCTACGAACGCAGCCCACGGGAAGAAGCCGAAGTAGAACGTGTCCGGCGCCAGATAATTTTTCACAATCGGCGGAACGCCGTTCCAGTCGATCGCCGAAACGATTGGTCCCAGAGCCGCAATCACCGCGCCCAGGATTGCGCAGAGACGTATGCGTTCGAGCGTGGTGAAGACGGCCATCGGCACGAGCAGCAGCAGCGCGAACGCCATGTTGTTCAGCACATCGACGCGGAACAGATCGGTCCAGGGGCTCTTGTCGATCGAAACGATCCACATTTGCAGCCGGAACAATACGGCCAGCAAGGCAATCTGGCCGGTGCGCCGCAGCGCGCCGCGCATGCGGCCCCAGGCGTCCGCGCCTTTGCGTTGCTGGCTGTCCATACCGAACGAATAGGTGACGCCCAGCAGAAAAAGAAAGATCGCGGGAGGCATGCCGCCCACGAATTGCGAGGCCATGTAAGGGCCGCCGCCGCGCAAATCGTCGCGCAGGAATGAATGGAACACATGGCCCTGCAGCATAGTCATCGCCGCGAGGCCGCGCATCCAGTCGAGGTACGCCAGCCGTTGAGTACGGGGTTTCATTCAGTCAATTCAAGATTAGTGCTTTTGGACGGTGACGTCTTTCGGCATCTGGAGTTCCATCTCTTTTTCGGGTATGGGGCCGAGTTTCTCGTTGCTGTAGAGCATCACCTGATAGTCGCCGGAGGGGTGGAGGATTTTCTGCTGAACGACGAGACCGTTGGACGCATACCAGAGGTCGGCCTGTTTGAGACTGCTGGCCGGATCGTGAGTTTTGGGAACCAGTTGCAGATGGGAGGTCGGCTGTCCTCCGACATTCTCTTCGCCAACGTAAGTCACGTCGAACTCGGCTTTGAGATCCGCGCTCGAAGCGCCGACGCCCAGCGCCATATATTTATTGATCGCGCTCTGTTTGCCGGCCAGATTCACAACGTCAACAGTCTTCGTTTTGGCGTTGTAGAGTTTGCCTTCTTTCCCGTTGTATTCGAGGCCCCCGCTGCCATTGCTCCACGTAATCACGGCCCGCATGGAATTCGCCTTGACGCGAAGAAACTTCACGACGCCCTTGTTCACGTCGCTGTCATTCGTGAGCGAGTGGTACTCCGTGTCGGACAAATCGGCGGTCATCCCCTTAAAGGTTTTTGCCGCCGCGTCAATATGCGCGAACACCGCGTCGGCGCTGCCAGCCGCGTGCATCCATCCTGTGAGCGTGAGTGCGAAAACACCCAATTTTGTGGCGCGGTTCATGTCTCAGGCCCCTCCTGATTACTGTGACGTTGAAAATCCGGGGAAAGATACTTCTACGGTTTGGAAAAGGCCATGTAGCCTTTTAGCTCACTCTCCGCATCGTATACGGGCTCGATGCGGCTCATGACATGTGGTTTATGGGTTCGGGCAGTCACAATCCGGCTGATTTCCGCCAGGCGCTGATCTTCCGGGATCGACGTCACCAGTTCCGTATCGATCCAGAACGCCGACTCCCCGGCGGGCGAGTTTACCTGCGAAACATTGGGGATGCGCGGCTGGTCGTTAAACCAGGCCGCCGGCGAAGCGAAGATAAAAATGACGATGGCGCAGCAGATGACGTCGTATTGCCAGACGCCACGCTCGTAGTCCCATAAAATGAGACGCCGCAGAGCTTTAGGCACTGTCCCAGTGTATCAGCGGCGGATGCGGGGCTGTGGCACAATGGTCCTATGAGCACACTGCTGGCCAGCGGCCCGGCCGATCTGTTTTCTCGCATCGATAACGAGACCATGGAGCAGCAGCTTTTGCAGGCCGGCGTGGTGACCACCACGCTCGACAGCGTCATCAACTGGGGCCGGAAAAACTCCATCTGGCCGATGGCGTTCGGGCTCGCCTGTTGCGCGATCGAAATGATGTCGATGAGCGCGTCGCGCTTCGATATTTCGCGTTTCGGCGCGGAGGTGTTCCGCGGTTCGCCGCGCCAGAGCGATCTGATGATCATCGCGGGCCGTGTTTCCAACAAGATGGCCCCGGTCATCCGGCACCTGTATCAGCAGATGCCGGAGCCGAAGTGGGTGATCTCGATGGGAGCGTGCGCGACCTCGACTGGCGTTTTCAATAACTACGCGCTGGTGCCGGTGAATCAGGTGATTCCGGTGGACGTGTTCGTTCCGGGCTGCCCGCCGCGGCCGGAGCAGTTGATTCAGGCCATCATGATGCTGCAGGAGAAGATCAGTGGATCTTCGGGCGCGCTGAAACAGGCTTTGAACCTGGCCTGATTTGCTTCAGTTAGTTGCCGGCTGGCGCCGATTCCACGTGATCGATCACGAGCACGGAAGCCGGGCGTTTCGTCATCTGCAGTTTCAATCCTAATTGCTGAGTCAAGGCTTCCGAAAGGGAGATTTTTCCGTCTGGCGTGGGCGCTTCGTCGCTTGTGGGCGCGGCCGGTCCGGAATTCGGACTGAAGCTGAGGGTGAAATCCCATGCGCCGTGAATACCGGTTGAGTCGAGAACCGTCGAGCGGATCGGCCCATTCAGAAGATTCAGACGATTGGCGATTCCGGGCAGCTGGGCGGCGAATTCAGACATGGTGATGTTGGTGCAGGTCACCAGACGCGATAGCGCTGGATTGGTAACGCGTGGATCCTTTCCGTCCCGGCCTGGACCTTCCTGGCAGCCGGTGCGGTTCGACGGATCCGCTTCGTGGAGCTTTGGTTTGTCTGCGGTCAGCGTGTAAGCGGGGACTGTGCGCTCCTCTCTGTGCGTCTTCAGTTTGAAGCGATCTTCGATCAGCGTTCGGACCATCGTCATCATGGAATCGAGGTCGGTTGGCGGCGCGCTGCCGGGTGTGGATGAGACTTTGGCGGCGATGTCCCAGCGCTGCGTGTCAAACCATTGAGGGGCGCCGGCAATCATCTCGGGCGTGACGAACCAGACGGTCTGGATCAGGTAGCTCATCGTGAGGCCCCGAATGCTGACCATTCCGTTTGGCGGCGTCTGGATATCGACGCCGTGAAACTGAGGGTCCGTCGGTTTGATGGTGGCGACTTCGAACGTGGGTCGCGGCGGGCGCGGCAATTGCGCTTCTGCCTCCGGACTGTTCGGTGAGGGTGTTCGATTCACGCGATCGACAACGATGGCCGGCGCGGGGACCGCGGTGGATTGTAGTTTCAATCCGAGTTGTTTGTCGATTGCGTCGAAGATCGTGATGGCATCGTCACCGGCGACGGCGAGGCGATTCTTCGGGGTCCATTTCATCGTGAGATCCCAGGAGTCTTCGAGTTTGGTCTGATCTACAACGGGCGCCAGGAGGTAGTCGCCTGCCGCCTGCTGCAATAGCCGTGCGAATGTCTGCATGGTTATGCCAGTGCAAATGGCCGGGATGGGAGCGCGTTCGTCGCTCTGCGGTTGACGGCGGCAACTGCCGTTGCTGGTTTCGGAAAGCTTCATCTTCGGCTCTCCTGTTCCTTTGCTGAGGATCCAGGCCTGCATCGGTCTTTGCTCGGTATGAATGACGAGTCCGAAGCGATTGGCGAGCAGCGATTGAAGCACGGGACGGGCGGCTTGCGGCGTCGCGTTACCGGGGACGCGTACGATTACGTCGAAACGGTCCAGAGCGAGCCAGTTCGGGCCACCGAAGACTCTTTCGGCCTGAACTCCGTAAGCGTCCGTGATCAGATCGACGATGGTCGCCGACTGGATCTGGAGCTGGTTCCCGTGCATGCCAGCTTTGGCCGACGGATATCGCATTTCGGTAGCGGGATAGATGGCTGCGAGATCGCCCTGGCCGAACAGCGCGGCGGGAAGACACACGACAAGCGTCAGGAATGACGAGATTCGCATAATCGCGATCTCCTTTCGTTTTTTGGAAAAATCTCTACGAAAAATGCGCGAAGGACTCGATCGGCGATTCCTCGGGCCGGAACGTGCGGTCCCAGCGGCTCTCGACGAGAACGCCGTGGCCGTGCGCGCAAATCGATTCCGTTACCGCGGGCTGCAGAACCATGCTTCCCTCAGCGCCTTCGGTCAAGGGCAGAACCATACGTTTCAGACAGAGCGGACAGCGCGAGCGCAGATCGTTCCACCAATGGCGGATTTGCACGACGGCGACGCCCATCCATGCGATGAACAGGAACGCGATTGCCGCGGGCGTTCCGTTCCAGATCTGGAGCGCGAAGGCAGCGACCGCGAGCGATGCGGTGGCGTGGAGTATGGCCACGCCTGAGGCGTAAAGCAGCCGCCGCCAGAAGCGCCTCGATGTTCTCAACAGAAGAAACCCGCAGCAGCACCCGATGACGAGCCACACGCTTTGCGCGGGATTGGCGATGAGTTCCCAGTGCGGCGCAACCCATTCCGCCGTGAGCTTCGGATTGCCCGTTTTGCGGCGAGCTTCCGCCAAAATCATTGGCAGTGTGGCGCCCGGAGCGGCCTCTCCCCAGGCATAGGAGCCGTGATAGCGATCTACGCGGGTAAGCGTGGTCATCGATTGAAGCGCTAGGAAGTCCTGGCCGGCGATGTCCCCTCCAAACCATTTGCTTCCGATATCCACGGTCAGAATTGCGGCGGGCATTCCCGTTTTGTGTATGCGGACAAAAACGCTGTTCGCAAGGTCATGCGGTTGAGGGCTGAGAAGAAAAACGAGTGCGACTAAGGTGAACAATGCGGCTGGTTGCAGCCATGGGGATGCGAACGCGCGATCGGTTCGGATCGAATCTATGAGGCTCGCGAAGTCACAACCCAGTTCGCGGGCCGCGGCCCGGAAGCTCTGACGTCCATAACGGCGCCGGGCGGCCCGGTTTGCTTCCCGCGCGCTCAATCCGAGGTCGCGAAGTTCAGCCGCCGCGCAATCGATATGGAACCGGCGCTCATCGCGCAGCCGGGCGCGGCATTGCAGCCATTCCATAGAGTCAGGCCCTCCTCAGCACGCGGCCCATGGCGGATTGGAAATTTTTCCAGTCTTCTTCCTCCGCGTGAAGCTGCTCAGAACCAGTCTCAGTGAGCGAGTAAAACCGGGCGCGGCGATTGTTTTCCGAGCGGCCGGTTTCCGCGCGAATCCATCCTTTTTTCTCCATCCGGTAGAGGCATGCGTAGAGAGAGCCTTCGTCGACGGAGAACCAGCCGTCCGAGAGTTCGGATAAGCGGCGAGCGATCGCGTAGCCGTGAAGCGGACCGGCGGCGAGGACGCGCAGGACCAGGAGATCGAGCGTGCCCTGCAGCAGATTGAGTTCCCTCGACATTCTAATGGAAGAATAGCTATGCTCCCTTAGAATGTCAAGGGAAAAGATTCAGGGCTTTTCGAAGTGGACTTCCGACTGGATATCCGCGTGGCGGAAATCGGAGTTCGTGAGGCCCATGGAAATCGTGCGCGCATAGAGGAACAGAGCGCGCAGTTTGAATTCGCCGCTGTAGCTTACCGGGAACCACACGCCGTTGTCGAATTTCCGATAGGTGATTTTGAAGCCGAGTTGCTGGAGGTTCGTTCCGAGCATCGTTTTTACGGCCAGCGGAATGCCGCGGGCCTGATGGGTCGTGATCAGGACAGGCGCGAAATCGGTTTTGTCGATGAGCGCCTCGCCTGCCCAGAACGCCTGGTCATCGTCTTTCTTCTTGGCGGGTTCGAAGGTAACGCGAAAGACTTCATGCCCTCGCCACATCTCGCCGCCTTTGAGTTTGAACGTGTACGCTTTCTGCTTGCCAGCGCTGAGCGGGAAAAAATCATAGTTGACGCCGTCCCGTGAGTCATCGTCGCCGCCGATCGCTTCACCGAGCGCTTCGGCGATGCTGGCGTCGATATCGACATCCTTATGCTCTTCGCCGGGTTTGGAAATCGCGACTTCCTTGCCATGATCGACGTACTTGCCCGCGAAATGGACCATTTCGCGCTCCGTGCCGCCCGCGCTCGGCGTGACGGTGTACTCACGATCTTCCTCCCGGGCGAGTTTGCCGCCCGATCGCAGGAGCCGGACGAGAACATCCTGCCTGTAAACCCATGCGGACCGCGCATCTTCGGAGCGAGCCTGGTTTTGGGCGACCTTCGCCATGATCTCGTCGGCCGTCTGGCTGAAGGCGGAAATGCAGAGGAGCAGGAGGAGAAGGCTGGATCTCACGCAGAGGATTACGTATGAGATTGTCTGGAGATGGCGGCTACTCGCGGCCTCTGAGCATTGCGGCGATTACCCGGGGACTTCTGCTGGCATGTGCGACCGCAACGACTAACAGCGGTGTGATTTCCGACCCTCGCGAGAATCTCGCCAATAACACGCTCGGCTGATTCGACGCTGTCGCTCGCTATATAGTCAGAAATCTCATCCAGATCGGCTCTGGCTTCCGGGTGAAGCTCATATGCACTCATCTTCAGGGGTTCGAGCGCCGCGCTGCCTCGAACTTCTTGCTGAAGTACGCTTCAACTTCCTCGCCTGGGATAGGCTTGACTTTGCCGGTTCGGATTTCCTCATAGCGCCTGTCGAGCATCGTGCGCAATTCGGCAACTTCTTCCACGTAACCGGCTATGACGTCCTGAACGAGATCGGAGGAGGCCCGCCCGCTCTCCTGCGCGATCTGGTCCAACCTGGCCTGCACCGCAGGTTCGAATACTACTTCCATAGGTACGCTCCAGCCTCTTTCTCAAAATAAAAGATCCGGACGTTGATGTCACTCCTGCTTCGGCGGCAATTCCCGCCTGACCGCATCCAGCACGCCGTTCACGAATTGCACCGATTCCTCGCCCGCAAACCGGCGCGCCAGTTCCAGCGCTTCATCGATCACGATCGGCGGAGGCGTTTCCGTTCGCAGCATTTCATAGACGGCGACGCGCAGGACGTTCCGGTCCACGGCCGGCATACGCTCCATGCGCCAGTTCGCCGCGTGTTTCGAAATCAGCTCATCGATCGCTGCCAGATCCTGCGTGACGCCTGCCAGCAGGTTCTGCGCGAACTGGTCCGGGCGCGGCTTCACCGGCGAATCTTCGCTTACGAGCAGTGACCCGTAGAAATCGCGCGCGATCTCCTCCACGGGACGGCGGCGCAGGTCCCACTCGAACAGCATTTGCAGCGTCTGCTGCCGCGATTTGTGGCGCGCCATTAGTTTTGCGACCGCCGCCGGCGCGGTTTCAGCCGCGGAGGCCGGATCTTTCGGAGAGTCAGCGCCATCTCGATCGCTGTCATCGCGGCTTCCGCGCCTTTGTTGCCAAGCCTGCCGCCTGCGCGGTCCGTCGCCTGCTCCACGGTGTTGGTCGTCAGCACCCCGAAAGCAATCGGCACGCCGCTTTCCGCCGACGCATCCGCGATTCCGCGCGCCGCTTCGCCCGCCACGTAGTCGAAGTGGGGCGTGTCGCCCCGGATCACCGCGCCCACGCACACAATCGCGTCATACCCGCGATGCGCGAGCGCCCGCACGATTACCGGGAACTCCCACGCGCCCGGAATCTCGATCACATCGTGCGGCTCCAGCGTTCCACCCGCCTGCCGGATCGCTTCCACCGCGCCATCCCGCAGTTTGTACGTCACGAAATGGTTGAAGCGGCTCACCACAACCGCCAGCCGCAGTCCGGCTGCGCTGAGCGCCTCGCCGTCAATTCCGCCCGCAGGGGGGCTGTACGTTTCCGTGCTCATGAAGAGGTCTTAAAGGCCTGATTTCATCAATAATCGCAGGGGTTTGACGCCTATGGGAT
>CAZWTH010000268.1:0-6302 GCA_964636715.1 uncultured Solibacteraceae bacterium
AGGTCTGCGCGTTCCTCCCCGCCATCGGTCTGCTGACCGCGCTGCTGCCGAACATCGAGAAGCCAAAACCCGCGCGAATCTGAGGGCGCAGCCGCCGCATCTTTTAACTATGGACACCGGCTATGGACACCAAAGTTGAGCTCAAAGTCGAAGGCATGACCTGCCAGGCCTGCGCCCGCAGCGTCACCCGCAAACTCACCGGCGTGGACGGCGTGTCCTCCGCCACCGTCGACCTTGCGGCCGGAAAAGCAACCGTCGAGCGCGACGAATCCCGCGCGTCTGTGGAAGACCTGATCGCCGCCCTCAGCCAGATCGGGTTCCACGCGGCCCGAGGCTGATTGCCTCGCATCGAAGAGATCGAGCTCCCCATCAGCGGAATGACGTGCGCCGCGTGCGCCCGCACCGTCGAAGGCCAGTTATCCTCTACGCCCGGCGTCACCAAAGCCAACGTCAATCTCGCCACGCGGGTAGCGTCGGTTCGCTATGACGCGGAGCGTCTCGGCATCGAGAAGCTCGTCACCGCCGTCGAAGAGGCCGGCTACGGTGTTCCCGCCGGGCCGCAGGAAATCTCCGAACAGCGCGAAGCCATCGACCTCCGCCGTCGCCTCCTCATCGGCGCGGCTTTCGCCATCCCCGTTTTCATCCTCGGCATGCTGGAACGCTGGCCTGCCCTGCAATTGCTTCTCACGCTGCCCGTCCTCAGCTATTCGGGAGCGCCCTTTTTCCGCGATGCGTGGACCGCCCTCCGCCACCGCTCCGCCAACATGAATTCGCTCATCGCGCTCGGCACGGGCGCGGCGTTCCTCTATTCGCTCTGGGCCGTTGTCGCCGGCGCTCGTGACGTCTATTTCGAAGCCGCCGCCGTGATCGTCGTTCTGGTATTGCTCGGCCGCATGCTCGAAGCCCGCGCCCGAGGTCGCGCCTCGGACGCCATTCGCAAACTCCTCGGCCTCCAGCCGGAATCGGCCTGCGTCATGCGCGATGGAAAAGAGACGATCGTCCCGTTAGCCGACCTGGCGACCGGAGATGAAGTCGTGGTCCGGCCCGGCGAGCGCGTTCCGGTCGATGGCGCGGTCATCGAAGGAGAAACCGAAATCGACGAATCGATGCTCACTGGCGAAAGCCTGCCGGTCGCGAAGGCTGTGGGCTCCCCGGTCTTCGGCGGCACGGTCAACACAACCGGCGCGTTCCGCTTCCACGCCTCGAAAGTCGGACGCGACACCGCCCTCGCCCGCATCATCGAAATGGTGAAGCGCGCGCAAGGCTCGAAAGCCCCCGTCTCGCGCATGGCCGATACCGTCAGCGGCTGGTTCACACTCGCTGTGCTCGCCCTTGCCATCGTGACGTTCGCAATCTGGTTCTTCGCCGGAACCCTGACCACCGCGGTGCTGAACGCCGTCGCGGTCCTGATCGTGGCCTGCCCCTGCGCCATGGGCCTCGCCACTCCAACCGCCATCATGGCCGGCACGGGACGCGCCGCCACACGCGGCATCCTCTTCAAAGGCGGCGAAGCGCTCGAAGCAGCGGCGCGCGTCAATACCGTGATCTTCGATAAAACCGGAACGGTCACCACCGGCAAGCCTGTCGTAACAGTGGTTCGCGCACTCAATGGATCTTCCGAAACGGAACTCATCCGCCTCGCCGCGGCAGTCGAGCGCTGGAGCGAGCATCCCATCGCGCGCGCCATCGTGGCGCGAGCCGGCGAAACAGAATCCTCATCCGGATTCCGCGCGATCCCCGGCCGCGGCGCGCAGGCGGCCGTCGACGGCCGCAACATATTCGTCGGCAAAAGCGACACCGGCGCCATCGCGGTCGAATCGGACGGCATCCGCATCGGCGAAATCGAAGTCGCCGACGAAGTGAAATCCACCGCGGCTGAAACTGTGCGCCGCCTGAACAATATGGGAATCGCCGTCTGGATGATCACCGGCGATCACGAACGCCCCGCCCGCGCCGCCGCTCAGCAAACCGGCATTGAAGTATCGCGCGTCCTCGCCGGCGTCCTGCCCGAACGCAAACAGCAGGAAGTCGAGCGCCTCCGCGCCGAGGGCCACCGCGTCGCCATGGTCGGCGACGGCATCAACGACGCCCCCGCACTCGCCGCCTCCGACGTGGGCATCGCCATCGGCGCCGGTACAGATATCGCGATCGAAGCCGGTGGCATCGTTCTGATGCGCGACGATCTCCGCGCTGTGCCCGATTCGCTTTCTCTCGCGCGCTGCACCCTGCGCGTCATCCGCCAGAATCTTTTCTGGGCCTTCGCCTATAACGCCCTGGCCATCCCGCTCGCCGCCAGCGGCATGCTCTCCCCGATGATCGCCTCCGCGGCGATGGCCTTCTCCAGCGTTTCGGTCGTCCTCAACAGCCTGCGCCTGCGCCGAGCCTGACCCACTATCTCCCAATAAATACCGACGCGCCTCCACTCCGCACCGTGAACCGCTCAATCCGCAACCCCAAATTGAACCACTCATTCACATGCGCATCCGGAAACGTCGGACGCAGCCAGTTCCGAATCAAAAACTCCAGCGCGCTCCCCTGAATCGGGACGCCCGACACTTCAACCCGCTCCACATCCACGCGCGCACGCCGGTTCCCCGACTGAAACCGCGCCTTCACCATCACCGGCCGTTCCCCGGAAAACAGATTCCGCATGATCCAGCCCGATTCCTCGCCCGTCGCCGCCTGCCGCAACTTCACAAAATCGATCAGCGCGTAGCCAGTGGCTTCCCCATCGCGCAATTCGAGCCGGAGATTCCGCGCCGCGCCGGGCGCATAGATGCGGGCCTTCTGATTGGCCCACGCGTTGAGTTCGTCAATGGAGAGATCGACGCGCGTACCCGCAGGCAACCGCGACGATTCGAGGCTGGCGAATTTCCGGTTCGCGATCTCCGCGACCGTGGCGGCTGAAACAAACAGCGCCGCGGCGCCAAACAACGCCGCAAGCGCGGGCCAGAACCGAGTCATCCCAGCTACCATCACAGCATGTCATCCATAGCCGTGCGGCCCGCCGCGGAGCGCGACTTCCCGGCCATCGCCCGCATCCAGCAGACCTCGCCGGAGGCGGCGCAATGGCCGGTCGGAGACTATTCCGGCTTTGAGGTGCTTCTTGCTCTCCTGCATGAGGGACGGACGACGGAGCCAGCCGGTTTCTGCGCGTGGCGTCAAATATCCCCCGATGAAGCCGAACTCCTGAATCTCGCCGTGGTTCCGGATTTTCGCCGCCGCGGCGTGGCTTCCGCCCTGCTGAACGCATTGCGCAATGGGGCCAAAGGCACAATATTTCTCGAGGTGGCTGAGCCAAATTCCGCCGCCATTTCGCTCTACAACCACCACGGCTGGGTGAGTACCGGACTCCGCAAAGGCTACTACCAAAACGGGATGGTAAACGCTATTGTCATGGAATGCCGTCCGTGATAAGGTCTTGGTTAGACGGCGACAATTTCGCCGCACTTCAAAACTGAAGTGAAGCTACCCACCGGGCCCGGTAGTCCTGTGAGACGGCCCGGCGAGGCAACTCCACTCTAAGGAGACATGCCGGAATGGACAAAACGATTCAGGATGAACTCAAAGCGCACTTGATGCAGACGAGTGAAGCTTTCCGTAACCTCAACAACCAGCACCATGAGTACGACGTGCTTGTCGAAAAGCTGGAGAGCAAACCTTCGCTCTCAGCCGAAGAGGAGATCGAGGAGCACCGTCTGAAAAAGCTCAAACTCAGGTTGAAAGACCAGATGGAACAGATCATGAGCGAGTACAGGCTTCAGCACGCGAGCTGAAGTCCATCAGGTGCGCTTGCGCATCGGAAGAGCCCGGCGGACCCATTCCGCCGGGCTTTTTGTTTTGGTTGAAGTGAGTGGGGCAGGGCTTGGCCCCGGCGGCGAGCGTCTTTCTGCGCGCCTGGTGAAGACGATCCGCCAGGCCGTCACCAGCCCGGTTCTTTCTCACACTGGTCAATCGCCGTAGCCAGCCCTTCAGCGATGGATTCACGCATGCCAGGCACAGAAAGAAGATACAGAGTTTCCTGAATCGAATTCCAGTCTTCTTCGCCGACAAGGACAGCGTTCGAACGGAGCCCGGTGATCAGCACTGGTTCGTGATCGCTGGCCGTTTCGTCCAGCAGCCGGTCGAGCTTCTCGCGGGCTTCGCTGGCATTGACGCTGGTCATACCATCAGCGTACGCGTTGCCGAACGTTGGAGCAAGCCCCCGGCCCTTTGACACGTCCAGACGATGGAAAATTGGCTCCTTCTGGCCCCCAGTCTCTCGTTCGGCCTAGTCCTCACGAACCACACGGTTCGCCCCTCCGGAGCTATTTCGCTGGAGTACGCCCTCTGCCCTACCGCCCCACCGGAACCAACCCCAGCCCCTTAATCCCCGTAGCCACAAACTGCACCGCCAGCGCCGTAATCAGCATCCCCATAATCCGCGTCAAAATATGAATGCTCGTCTCACTCATATGACGCCGCACGCGGTCGGCGCCTGAGAGCAGGTAATAACACGCCACCGCCACAACCCCGATCGCCACATAAACCGTCACCATCTCCCACCATCGCGACGCCTGCCCCACCAGCACCACCACGTTCGAAATCGCCCCCGGCCCCGCCAGCATCGGCATCCCGAGCGGCACAATCCCGGCATCGCTTTTCACCACGCCTTCCTCCGCCTCGCCCGGCACTTCCTTCGTCCCGGACCGCCGCGCCTGCACCATATCCAGCCCCACCAGCAGCAGAATCACCCCGCCCGCCGTCTGAAACGCCGGCAGCGTAATGCCCAGCAACCGGAACAGCAGCGAGCCGACCAGCGAAAATCCCGCCAGCACAAAGAAACACGTCAGCGCCGCGCTGCGCGCCATCCGGCAACGTTCCTGTGGCCCCGCATCGGAAGTCATGTAGAGAAAGACCGGCACCGTCGCAATCGGATCCACGATAAAAAACAACGAGCTGATCGCCACCAGCGCAAGCTGTACCGGCGAGAGAAGATCGAGAAGACTCATTGACCCTGCGCCGTGCCGCGCAACCGAACCGCCACTTCCGCGTGCTTTTCGAAATCCTCAAAGCCGGCCAGAACCAACTGGCGAAACAGCGGACGAAACGATTCCGTCACCGCCGCAATCTCCGCCTGAATCTGCTCCGCTTCCGGCTCGCGCACATGCCACACCCAGCTCTGCTTGCCGGAATGGCCGTACTCCTGAATCGAACGTTCGAACAGCGCAGTCGCCACGTCCACCGCGGCCTTGTCCCGCAGACCGCATCTGCGAAGCAGCGCCGAAGCCCGATTCACCAGCGGCGTCAGCGCCGCCGTCGCGAGCGTCACCGTCGCGGCGAAAACATCGCTCGTGCCCGGCTCAATCTCAATCGCGCGCAGTTTCAGCTCGGAAGCGATCCGCAGCGCGCGCCCCAGCGCGGGCGGCATTCCCTCCACCATGATGGACCCCGCGATCCCGAACTGCCGCGCTTCGGCAGTCGCCGCGCCCAGCGCCCGGAACCGGTCGAGAATCGCAACCGGCACTTCACAATCGCAGAAGATCAGCGATTTGTCTTTCCAGTCAATCCCCGCGCCTTCCAGCAATTCCGCGATCTGCCGCATCTGCCCATCCGGCGCATGGAACAAAATCACAGGAACGCTGTTCAGTTCTTCCGCGCCGCGCGCCGCATGCCCCGCCCGCAGCGCATTCGCCATGCGGCTCGCCACCCGGTACGAAACCCCCGCCACCGGCCCGATTTCACGGGCCTTCCGCGGCAAGTGCCCAATCAGGCTCTTGCTCAGCGCGCCCGCGCCGATGACGCCATACTCAACCCGGGATTCCGATGCCCGCGACATCCTTGGTCCGAAGAAGCTTGATTCTATCGCGAATCTGCGCCGCTTTTTCGAACTCGAATTTCCGCGCCGCCTCGCGCATCCCGCGCTCCAGTTCGTCGATCAGTTTCTCCCGCTCCGCCGGCGGCAGATCCACATCGCCGTCCGTCTCCGCGGGAACCGTCACGTAATCGCCTTCCGCAATCGCCACCAGCGTCATGTCGATCGGCTTCACAATCGATTGCGGCGTGATTCCGTTCTCTTCGTTATAGGCGAGCTGCACCTCGCGCCGCCGCATCGTTTCGTCGATCGCGCGCTTCATCGAATCCGTCATCACGTCCGCATAGAGGATCGCCCGTCCCTCCAGATGCCGCGCCGCGCGCCCAATCGTCTGGATCAGCGATCCCGTCGATCGCAGGAACCCTTCCTTATCCGCGTCGAGAATCGCCACCAGCGAAACTTCCGGCAGATCGAGCCCCTCGCGCAGCAGATTGATCCCGATCAGCAC
>CAZWTH010000269.1:0-2369 GCA_964636715.1 uncultured Solibacteraceae bacterium
TCGTCAAGATGCTCTGAAATTCCGTCTGGAAGATAAAGAACCGGCCGCGCGATGCCGAAAATACCGGGTTCGATCGAACCTTCGAGCGACACCAGTTTGGTCCGGGCATCCAGCCGGCGCAGACGATCGAATGCCCTGCCCGCCCGAACTACGGCCGCTCTGCGCAGCGATCTCGCAACTCTCTGCCATCGCACCAACCAGAACATCAGCACCGCGACGCCGCCAAGTACCCAGAGCGCGGGCAGTATCGGTAAAGTATTGGTCGAAACAGCAACAGGCGCCGGCGGAGTCGCGACATACACAGGCGCGACAACCTGCTCCACAACGAACGACAACTGCGGCTGCGTGATCACCGGCGCCGTCGTCCACGTCAGCCGGTGACCGATTTCGACAAACAGCGAAAACGGGACCAGAAATTTCAGTGACGCCGCCAGCCAGACCCAGTAACGCGTGGCGGCGCGATTGTTCCGCAGCAGCAGCGTCAGCAAACCCATCAGCGCCGCAAACACCGTCGACTGGATCAGGTGAGTGATCATGTTGGCTTGTCCTTTTTCGACAGGCGCTTCAAAGCCTGTTCGGCTTCCTTCACGTCGTCCATGGTGAGTCTGCCGGTCTCGATCAGATGGGCCATGACGGGCTGCGTACGTCCGCCGAAAAGTCCCAGCAATTCGTCGATCAGCCGCGTCTGAGCGGCGCCGCGCGAAACGACTGCCTCAAAGATGTGGGCATTGCTGATCTTCCTGACCCGCTTCACCGCTCCTTTGGCCTCCAGCCGGTAGACCGTGGTCTGGATTGTGGTGTACGCGGGGCGATCCGGTTCCGGAAATGTTTCCTGAATTTCGCGTATGGAGATGCGGCCGCTGTTCCAGAGCGCCTGCATGATTCCGAGTTCGAGTTTGGTGAATTTCGACATCTACTATACTTGTTTGCGATTCTATGACAAGTTCAGTAGATCGGTCAAGAAAAATCGACGCCGCCGCTCAGGAGGATTTGGAAGGATTGCCGGAAGCGGGCTGCTGTCCGAGTTCCGCTGGATCCCGCAGTTTGGAATCGAACCGGCGGCCGCAGCCGTCGCAGACCCAGGGCCACCACCCGGCGAGGCTCCACAGAAATTTGGAAACGCCGGCTCGCTGGATGCGGCGGACGCGCGCGCTCTGGCAGTCGGGGCAAGTCATTTAGCTCAATCCAGTCTACCGTTTATGCGGGTCCGGGCGGTGTCCGAAATATGGTCCATAGCGTCCCTTGGTCCGGATTGGCCCATTGCTTATAATTGGATTACCCATGCACCAAACAGCCACTGAACGCACGGTCGACCTCGATCCTCGGGAAACTTCCGAATGGATGGAAGCGCTTGACCAGATCGCGGATGTAGCGGGACCGAACCGGGTCACGTTCCTCCTCGACAAACTCACGGAACGGGCACGCGAGAACGGCGTCGAACTTCCGAGCCGAGCCACCACGGATTACGTCAACACGATCCCGGTGGGTCAGGAAGTGGCGTATCCGGGCGACCGTGCGCTCGAGCGCGAGATCAAGAGCCTGGTGCGATGGAATGCGATATCCATGGTTTCGCACCAGAACACGCTCGATCACGGCATCGGCGGCCACATTGCGACCTACTCGTCGCTGGCCACGCTGCTCGAAGTCGGCTTCAACCATTTCTTCCGGGCGTCGATTGACGGCCAGGCAGGCGACATGGTCTATTTCCAGGGCCACGCATCGCCCGGCGTATACGCAAGAGCCTTCGTAGAAGGCCGGCTCACCGAACAACATCTTCTGAATTTCCGCCACGAGCTCCGGGACACCCCGGGGCTCTCTTCATATCCGCACCCCTGGCTGATGAAGGATTTCTGGCAGTTCCCCACCGTCTCCATGGGACTCGGCCCGATCAACGCTATCTACAACGCGCGCTTTATGCGCTACCTGGAGCATCGGGGGCTGCTGCCCGAATCCGACCGCAAAGTCTGGGCGTTCCTGGGCGACGGCGAGATGGATGAGCCGGAATCGACCGGCGCGATCCGCATCCCGGTCGGCGAGAAGCTGGACAATCTGATCTTTGTCATCAACTGCAATCTGCAGCGGCTCGACGGGCCGGTACGCGGCAACAGCAAGGTGATTCAGGAGCTGGAAGGCGTCTTCCGCGGCGCGGGCTGGAACGTGATCAAGTGCGTATGGGGCAGCGACTGGGATCCGCTCCTCGCGGCCGATACCTCCGGGCGGCTCGTGCAGCTGATGAATGAATGCGTGGACGGCGAATATCAATCGTTCAAGGCCAAAGGCGGCGCTTATTCCCGCAAGGAATTCTTCGGCCGGTATCCGGAGACAGCGGCGCTCGTCGAGCATATGTCCGATGAAGAGATCGGCAAGCT
>CAZWTH010000270.1:0-6951 GCA_964636715.1 uncultured Solibacteraceae bacterium
GAAGCTCGCGCAGCTACAGACCGAGCTTTCGAAAGTACAGGAAGACCGCATCGCGCGGCAATCGCGCTATGAGCTGGCGGAGAAGGCGCCGGTGGATACGCTGCCGGAAGTGCTGGATGACGAAACCCTGAAGGCCGATCAGCAAAAGCTCGCCGATACGAAGAGGCAGCTCGCGGAACGGCTGGTCACCTATACGACCGAAGACCCGACGGCGAAGAAGTACCAGGCCAGCATCGGCGCGATTGAGACGGATATGAAACGCATCCGTACGCGCATTCTGGATAAGATTCACAGCGAAATGGCAGTGGCGCAGACGCGCGAGAACCTGCTGACGCAGGCTGTCGAGACGCAGGCGGCGCTCGTTTCCGATGAGGCCACGAAGACGGTCCGCTACAACATTCTGAAGCGCGAAGTGGATACGAATCGGCAGATCTGGGAGACGCTGCTGCAGCGCGTGAAGGAAGCGGGGATCGCGGCGGCGATGCGGTCGAGCAATTTCCGCGTGGTGGATCCCGCCGTGCCGCCTTCGATCCCGGTCAAGCCGAGTCTTCGCCACGGCATCATGGCGGGTCTCGTGATGGGGCTGTTTGCGGGGATTGGTTTTGTCTTCGTCCGCGAGAACATGGACCGCAGCATTGCGGTTCCGGGCGAGGCTACGTATTATCTGGGGGCCGCGGAGCTGGCGGTGATTCCGTCCACGCTGCCGGAAGCGCCGGCCAGAAGATTTCTGAATGGGCTCGCCAGGCGAAAGCAGATCGCGGGTATGAATGGGGTGGTGGAGCGCGGGGCTTTCCATCAGGGGGATTCCATGGTGGCGGAATCGTTCCGGGTCGCGCTGACCTCGTTGTTGTTCACGAACAGGCGCCATGGGCCGCCGAAGGCGATTACGGTGAGCAGCCCCGGTCCCACGGAAGGGAAGACGACGGTGGCGTGCAACCTGGCGATCAGTTACGCGGAGATTAACTGGCGCGTGCTGCTGATCGATGGCGATATGCGGCGTCCGCGTCTGCATGACATCTTCAACGCGGAGCACGAAACCGGAATCGCCACGCTGCTCGACCGCGCTGAGCCGGCGCGGCTGGAAGATGTGATGGCGGCGATTCGCCAGACTGCCGTGCCGAACCTTTCGGTGATGCCGCGCGGGAAGCTGCGCGGAACAGTGATTAACCTGCTCTATTCGCCGCGGCTTGCTGAAGTTCTCTCGATTGCGCGGAAGGAGTTCGACGTCGTGATTATCGACACGCCGCCGATGCTGCACCTGCCGGATGCGCGGGCGATCGCGCATCTGACGGACGGAGTCGTGTTCGTGGTGCGGTCCGGGAAGACGCTGCGCGATACGGTGATGACGGCGCGCGAGCGTTTCCATCAGGATGGGATTCCGGTGCTGGGATCGATCCTTAACGACTGGAATCCGAAGGAAACCGGATATTACGGGCACTACGACAACTATGAGGATTACAAGACGTCGTACTATTCGAATGATGCGGGAAAATCTTCGTGAAGGCGACGTGGGGCGGAGCTTCAGCTCTACCGTCGAGCTTCTGCTCGACGCATGTGATCCGAAACATTCCGGTAACCCGCGCTGGCCGGAAGGCCTGCGGCAGGGCCGAAGCCCCGCCCCACAGAGCAGCGCAGACAACTGATCATGTGTGGAATCGCCGGCGTTTTCAGCGCCGCGGGGAATATTAGTCCCGAAGATGTAGTGTGCGTCCGGCGGATGAGTGGCGCGCAGACGCATCGCGGTCCGGATGACTGCGGCGAGTTTATTGACGCTTACGCGGCGCTCGCCCACCGGCGGCTTTCCATCATCGATCTCTCGGCCGCGGGACGCCAGCCGCTCGAAAATGAAGACGCGACGGTACAGGTGATCTGTAACGGCGAAATCTATAACTATCGCGAGCTGCGGAAGGAACTGACAGGGGCGGGGCACCGGTTCCGGTCGGAATCGGATTCCGAAGTTCTGGCGCACGGATACGAGCAGTGGGGGATGCCGGGTCTGCTCGGCCGGCTGCGCGGTATGTTCGCATTCGTTTTGTATGATGCGGGCCGGAAGGTCTGCTTCGCGGTTCGGGACCGGCTGGGGATTAAGCCGCTTTACTATTCCGAGCGCGGCGGGAAGTTTCTGTTTGCGTCCGAAGTGAAAGCCTTTGCGGCGGATGGCGGAGTCGATCCAAACGCGGTGGCTGGATTTCTGTTGCTGGGATCGGTGCCGCATCCGTTGACGTGGCGGAAAGGCGTGCGGTGTCTCGAGCCCGCGTCGTACCTCGAAATTTCGAGCACTGGCGTTCGTTCGGAGCGCTACTGGACGCTTGCCGGAAAGTCTCACGGTGAGATGCGCGCGGTTCTTTCGGACGCCGTCACGCGGCATCTGATTTCCGATGCCCCGCTCGGCGTGTTCCTCAGCAGCGGCATCGATTCCACGGGCCTCGTGGCGCTCGCGCGCCGCGCGGGGTCGCGCGTGCGGACGCTGACGGTGACGTTCGACGAGGCCGATCACAACGAACAGACTGCCGGAATCGCGCGGCATTTTGAGACGGAGCATAGCGAAATCCGGACCACCGCGCGTGATTTTGTGGACGAGATTCCACGCATCCTGGCGGCGATGGATCAGCCCGCGTCTGACGGCGTCAATACATATTTCGTATCGAAAGCGGCGCGCGCTGCCGGCTTGAAAACCGTGCTCTCCGGGCTGGGCGGCGATGAGGTCTTCCGCGGCTATCGCCACTATGCATGGCTCGCAAAATACCAGCGTGAATGGAATGCGTTGGCCGCGATGCCGGGTGCGTTGCGGCTCGCGGCAGCCGCGGGCACTGCTTTGGGAAAAGAAAGCTGGCGGCGGCTCCGGGATGCGCGCGATGCGACGCCGCAATCGCTCTACCTCGCGATTCGCGGATTCTTCGATTCGGATTCGGTCGAGCAACTGACGGGCATGCGCCCGGCCCTCCCCAAACTATCCGAAGATGATAATTTTCAGACGATCGAAATGAGACGGTATCTGCACGATCAGTTGCTGCGCGACGCCGACGTGTTCGGTATGGCGTCTTCGCTCGAAATCCGCGTGCCGTATCTCGATCACGAAGTGGTGGAAACGGCGCTGGCGCAGGCAGACGAAGATCACGCGCGGCCGGGAGTCAATAAGCCGCTTCTGGTGGATGCGATCGGCGATGACGTTGTTCTCAATGCCGCGCGGCGTCCGAAAACCGGCTTCGTTCTGCCGCTGGGGAAGTGGATGCGGAAGCACTCGGAGGAATTGCGGGAGCAGGCGCTTCGCGCGAATCTGGACCAGGGCGAAATTCGCCGTCTGTGGTCGGCATTCGAAAGCGGGAAGATGAACGCCACGCGCGCCTGGGCTCTGGTGGTGCTGGGGTCGATGCGTGCTTAACGCTGCTCTGACCAGACTCGGCAGATCGAACGCGGCGCGGCCACTGCGTCATCTGCTGGAGCCGTTTGTCTCCCGCATTCCGGTCCCGGTTCCCGCGCGCCTCACAACCGGTCACACCTGTTATGTCGATCTCCGCTCGGCTTTTGGACGAGGACTGCTCGTCACCGGCGCCATCGATCCGGCGCTCGCGAACTGGATTTCGTCCGCCGTGGAAGGGCGCGACGGCGTCTTTATTGACGCGGGCGCCAATGTCGGGTTCTTTTCTTTGCTCGCGCTTTCGAAAATGCGCGAGGGAGTTGCTCACGCATTCGAGATCGATCCGAGGACGCAGCGTTGTCTCCGGATGACGCAGGAGCGCGGGAAACTGGAAAATCTCGTCGTGCATGCCTGCGGGCTGGGCGAACAGCGCGCCACCGCCGGATTACACGCCGAAAAGGAGCTCGGCTGGACGCACGTGGATTTCGCCGGCGCCGGCGGCCCGCGCTTCAACCTACTGCCGCTCGATGATTTCGCGGCGGAATTCGCGGGACGGCGAGTGATTGCGATGAAGATGGACGTGGAGGGTATGGAACTCGCGGTCGTGCGCGGCGCGCGAAAACTGCTGGCCGAACACCGCCCGGTTGTGGTGAGCGAGGCGTATGACCAGAATCTCGCGCGTTACGGAGCCAGTGTGCGAGACCTCGTCGCGTTCATGGCCTCGCTGGATTACGCAGCCAGCCCGCTCGAAGGAACGGACGACCCCAACATCGTCTTTACGCCAGGAACGTCTTCCACACGGTGATGACCAGGGCGTGGGCCACCATGCCCGCCTGAATGCCGCCGGTCTGCCGCCGGGCGAGCGCGAGAAACACGCCGAGGATCGCCGCCACAATCGCCCACCGCCAATTGGGGAACGGTCCATGAAATCCCAGATGGACGCTGCCGAACAGCACAGCGGAAATCACGACTCCCAGCGCCGCGCTCGAAGTCCATTGCGTGATCCACGGCTGCAGCAAGCCGCGGAAAATGAACTCTTCGAAAATGCAGGTCATCCAGAGAAACGCGAAAATCGTCCCGATGGCGAGTCCGATATTCAACGGATGCTCGCGCAGCTTCACGAGTCCGAGCGCCCAATATGCCGCGCCGGTTGCGGGGAGCAGAAAGACGAACCACTTCAATCCCGCCAGCCATTCGCGCGGGGTGGGCATGAAACGATACTCCGCGTCGACGCCGCCCCGGAAGCCCACGAAGGAGAATGCCAGCAGGCGGATGGTCATCACGTGGCCCAGGATCGAGATATCGAGCTTCGGCATGGGCGGCGGGTAAATCCGCGTGAAGACTTTCGCCAGGTTGATCACGGCGAAGATCGAGAGGTAGAGCAAATCTGTCGCCGGATGCGCCGGAAACATCACATACCAGAAACTCATCATCACCGCGATGCTCAGCATTACGATGAGCGCCGGGAAATTATAGTGATGCGCGCCGAGCGCGTAGATCAGCCATGGAAAGACTCCGCTCAGAGCCAGAAGCCACGCCGCGTGACCTCGTCCCTGCGCGAGAAACCGTTCACGCGCGGCAGGGAAGGCGGGCAGCAGATAAAAAGGATATTCGGCGAGAAACGCGAGCGCGATCGGAACCGCGAGCTCGGCGGGAACCGATCGGATTCGCGCATATACGGCGGCCGCCGTCGCCAGCAGCGCCCAACCCACCACGAGTGTGATCCAGTAATGCCGGATCGGCTTTGCGTTCGGATTCATTAATAATGGAGAGGGTTAGCGTCCCGCATCGTCTGCGCAATTTCCCGCGCGCTCTGAATGGTGACCAGTTCGCCTTTGCCGATCCCCGGACACCACTGACCGGTCTTCAGCCATTCGCGCTTGTCGTCCACCAGTTCGGGCCAGTAGGGAAACGTGCGGCACTGGAGCGGCTTGGCGGGATGCACGGAACAGCCATCCGGCTTCAGGAAAATGCACTGCGCGTGGCGAGGCACCCGCAGCCGCCGGAGATTCTTCGTCCGGTACACGTAGCGGCGCTCAAACGCCCGCGGCGTCATTTTCACGTATGCGGCGAGCCGGATGAGATCGTCTTCAGTGAGATAAACGAAGCCCTGTTGCTCGCAACATTTGATGCAGCCGGGCTGGCACTGGAATCGCAAGAGGTTCAGTGCCAAGTATATCGTTCGGCGCTGGAAAATTTTCGAAAAGCTGACACCCTGCGTCCGGTTCTGCCGTATATTGGATGCAGAGAGAGGCGCGTCATGTCAAGCCGCGAACTGGTTACGGAAATCAAGTCTCACATCCGGTACTGGGGTTTTCTTGCGCTGAAGCTGGGGGCCGCCGCTATGGGCGCGGCCGGGAGCCTCTGGTTCCTGAATTTGTTCTGGTGGCCGTATACGCCGCTGTTCCACGTGAACACGTTGAATTTCATGTTCGACCTCTTCTACACGACGCTCGTGGGCGTCTGGTTTCTTTTTGCGTACGGCCTGTTCTATCTCGCCATATGGGATCAGAAGTATCGCTGCCGCACCTGCCTGCGGAAGCTCCGCATGCCGATCGAAACCGGATCGTGGGGCTACATGCTCCAGCTGGGGCGTCCCCAGATCGAATACATTTGCCCTTACGGCCACGGCAAGCTCAATGTGGACGAATTGCAGATCTCCGGCGTGACCGCGCCCGAGTGGACAGAGCAGGGCGACATCTGGGAGGAACTGTTCGCCGCCGGTTCGGCGAATGAAAGTGACGCGGACCGCGACCGGTGACCGCCGCCGTTCCCGAAGAAACTCCCGCGCGTCTTCCTCTCTGGCGATTGATCGCCGGCTTCGGCGTCATCGCCGTTTTCATTTTGGCCCTGATTGTAGCCGGGACGGTATACCTCGAAAACTTTCGGCTGGATGGCTATATGCGCTCCCTCGCCGCTGATCCGGCCAGTGTTTCGCTCTCCGATGCGGAGATCGCGGGGCGCATTCTGGAGCACGCGCATTCACTCGGTCTTCCGGTGCAGGCAACCGATGTGACGGTCGCGCGCACCCACGGAAAGGTGCAGATTCACATCGGTAAATACACCGCGGAAACATCCATCGGACGCATGGATTTGCGGCTTCCCGCCGCGTCGTCACATTAAATTAACCGATGGGTTATTGCGGAAAAAACTGGTAGAATTTTTCGGCTGATGGCAGTACTATAGGGCTTATCGAACCCTGTATCAAATGCGGTAATCCGACATCCCTGTACTTCCAGGGCCGGCCTGTCTGCATTGATTGTGACCGGAAGCGCGAAGGCGCGGATGAGTCTGTTCCTGTCAGAAAACCTGCGCAGCAAGCGCCGGAAAATACTTCCCGGCGCGGCGATTCCGATCCGGGCGAAGCGTTCGGTTAATCCTGTACGGTTTCCCAGGGGTTGAGGATCGTCACTCCCACGTCTTCATAGTCTCTGACATTGCGAGTCAGCATTACCAAATCATGCCTCGCGGCGGTCGCTCCGAGAATTGCATCCACGACAGGGTGGACGCGGCCTTTCGCTTTCGACTGCGCAGCGAGATCACCCCAGCGTTCAGCGATGGTCAGCGTGACCGGTAAAACACGGTCGGCGAAC
>CAZWTH010000271.1:0-6397 GCA_964636715.1 uncultured Solibacteraceae bacterium
GCGCCGCTCGTACTCGGCGCGCCGCTCCATCTCCCCGGAGGACGTACGGTACGGATTCAGCACGTTGGTGTTGTAAAAGATGAACCCGCCCAGCGTGACAATCAGCGCCGCCGCCATCGCAGCCACGCCCGCGGTGGTTCGCGTGCAGCGGCCGCGCGCGAGCCGGAGCCGGGACCGTAAGCCGCGCTCGACGCCGCGCGCCCACAACAGCTTTCCCGCCACGGCCAGCAGCAGGGCCCACGCCGCCCAGTAAAATTTGAACCACAGCCACGGCCCCAGGGAATCGCCAAAGCCGCGCATATCCGAGTAAGTCCATCCCGGACCCGATCCATATATGAGCAGGTGGTGCTCCAGTCCGAACAGAGACGGAAAAGCAATTACCCCGTATGCGATCAGCGCCGCCAGATAACCGATCTGCTTCTGATTCACTACCGCGTGTACCGCGAAGACAAGCAGCGCGAAGAGTAAGTAGTCGATCAGTTGAGGCCCGAAGAGGATCTTCAGATACAGCCCGATTTCGGGATGGAAGTAACCCATCCGCATTTGACCAAGTACTCCGGCCGTTGTCAGGAGAGCCATCCACACGACAAGCACGAGACTCAGTGCGAGAAACTTCCCGAGGAAGAGCACCCACTCCGGCGCCGGGGCCGCGTCGGCGATTTCCCCAAGCCCGGCGTCTCGTTCGCGCCACACGAGTTCACCGGCGTAGAACACGATGAGCAGTGGGACCAGCACCCAGGGAAGCCGTGGATTGTCAGCAACCGGGGCAGCCAGGACGGTCAGGATTTGCGCCGTTCGCGGGAGGATCGAAACTCCCTGGAGACCCACGAGCAGGGGCATCAACAGGACGAGGATGACTGTCACCGCCACAGCGGCGATACCGGCGGCGCTTTTCGCGATCGACGAGAAGGCGGTCCCCGCGATGGCCCACGTCTGCCGCGCGTGGGTGGTGAAGCCGAACTTTCGCATCACGCTGCCCGGTCGCGGAATCGAAAGCGGATGTGGGTGAAGACGAGTATCGCCGAAGCGATGCAGAGCCACAGGAGTCGATTCGCGAGTATCGAGCTATCGAGCGTGATCGGAACCGTATTCATCTCGTGCGGCGTCATGGTTTCGTCCATGATGACAAGGACGTTCATGCGGCACGTGGGGTCGAGCAGCTTGCCGAGCGCGGGCATTTGCAGGACGTTAGTCGCCAGTGCTCCGCAGCCGCCAACGGCGACGAAGAAAAGCACAGTCCCCAGGTAGCTGACGATGGGGCGGCGTTTCAGCGCCGCCACCGAGAACTGGACCGCCGTGAAGATGAAGGCGGTCGGCAAAGCAAGAACGCAGTAAGAGCTGAGGTAGGGGGCCGGCTGGCGCAGCGCGGCAAGCATGCCCAGTTGCACGGTGAGCAGCATCAGCGCGTTCAGAAGAAACGCGGCGAGAAATCGTCCGCCAAGATAGTCGGCTTTGCTGATGGGAGCAGTGTAGATGAGGGGCTGCATGCGCGTCTGCGCATCGCGCGCCGCCGCGCTGCCGGCCACCGCGGGCGCCATCACAATCCAGAGCAGGCTGGTGAGGATGGTGACCTGGGCGATTTCAAATGGCGAATTGACGTGAACTTCTCCCGTACTCGCCGTCCCCTGAAGCTGAAAAGCGGCCGCAAAAAGGATCGCGAAGTAGAGCCAGGTGCGCAGCCGCCGCCCCTGATACAGAAATTCAAAGCGAACAATCTCCCGGAATTTCACGGTCTCGCTCCCGTGGCACGCCGGCCGATGCGTCCGGCCATGGCGCTGAAGTAAACGTCTTCGAGATCCGGTTTCACGCGCTCAAAGCCGGCGGCCGGCGCGGGACCTGACGGAGCTTCGCAGTACACATGAGCGATGGTGCGTCCCGCGTAGAGCTTGGTCGAGATCACCGCGTGCCGCTGCTCCAGATCCTGTTGAGCTTGCTTCGAAACCTCACAGCTCCAGATACGTCCGTGAAGCTCCTCCATTGCCCGCAGGGGTTCGGCTTCGAGCAGAATCTCCCCTTTGTCGATGATCGCCATCCTGGCGCACACTTCGCTCACGTCCTCCACGATATGCGTGGAGAGCAGAACAACGCTGTTCTCAGCCAGTTCGCTCAACAGGTTCAGAAATCGAACGCGCTCGGCGGGATCGAGGCCGGCCGTCGGCTCGTCCACAATCATCAGCTTCGGATTGCCCAGAAGCGCCACGGCGACGCCGAACCGTTGCCGCATGCCGCCCGAGTAGCCACCCAGTTTCTGCCCGCGGGCGGCCCAAAGGTTCGTTTTGCGGAGCAGCGCTTCCACCACCTCTTTGCGCGCGCCGCGCCCGGCAATACCCTTGAGCACGGCGAAGTGTTCAAGCAGGCCTTCAGCAGTCGCCTTCGGGTAAACGCCAAACTCCTGCGGCAGGTAGCCGAGCGTCTGCCGCACTTCATCTTTCTGTTTCAGCAGGTCGATGTCGCCGAGTTGAATGCTGCCCGCATCCGGCTCCTGTAGCGTGGCCACGATGCGCATCAGAGTAGACTTCCCGGCTCCATTCGGGCCAAGCAGCCCGTACATTCCTGTGGGAATCGTGAGGTTGACGTCTTTCAGCGCCTGTACGCCGCTGGGGTAGGTTTTGGATACAGCGCGGATGCGTAGTTCCATGGGTCGCGTTATGTGTGGGAGGCCTTTGCAATGCAAAGCTTAACGCACTTTGCGCCGCAAAGTCAATTTAACTGGGTAACCAGGACTGGTACGCTCCACCGATGCACATGTTATACTCCATGTATGAGTAAGCGGCTCCAGGTCCTGCTTCCGCCGGAAGAGCTATTGGACATCCAGCGGCTGGCAAAACGGGAGAGTTTAACCGTGGGCGAGTGGGTCAGACGAGCCCTTCGCGAAGCGCGCGTTCGCCGCCCTGTATCCGAACCGGAGAAGAAGCTCAAAGCAATTCGCCGCTCGGTTGCGCATTCGTTTCCGTCAGGGGATATCGCGCAGATGCTGGACGAAATTGCCAAAGGCTATGAAAATTGATCTTCGTCGATTCCAATATTCCGATGTATCTGGTCGGCGCTGCCCATCCACACAAAACGGAGGCTCAAATCATACTGGAGCGTTTCGTGGCGGGAGGTGAGCGACTGGTTACTGACGCGGAAGTGCTTCAGGAAATCCTTCATCGGTATACCGCGATCGGCAGGCGTGAAGCGATCGGGCCGGCGTTCGAAGTAATCCTGGACGTTGTCGATGACGTGATTGCAGTTGAGAAGGCTGACGTCTTGAGAGCAGCTGAGATTGCTCAGAGCGAAAGGTCCATGACGGCTCGCGATTCGCTTCACATCGCGGTGATGGAACGCAGAGACATCCGGTCAATACTGAGTTTTGATGCGGACTTCGATCGCTGGCGTGGATTGCAGCGCGTTTATCGCGTCTGAACTCAGTCATTCCGTGCTTCCCCTGCATGGGTGTCAGGTAGGGGCGACCGTCGCGCAGTTGAAACCGGAGGCTTGCTCCCGATGCAGCAAATCCATCCTTGAGGCCGTTGCGCCTTTATAGACCGCGGCGATGACGATCAGCTTGCCAGCGGGCTTCAGAATCCTCAAACACTTCCCGCAAACCGGCCAGATCCGGCCACCAGAAATGCGTTTCCACCGCCGTGACGGCGTCGAAAGCCCCGTCTGGAAATAGCAACCGCGAGACGGACGCTTCGCGAATCTCCACACGCCCGATATCGATCCATTGCCTGTTCGTTCGCATGGCCATCACCACGCTCTCTTTCGAATGATCGATGCCGTAGACCCTGCCCTGAGCGGCGATTGCCGCCAGCTTGCTCACGGTTCCGCCACCGCCGCAGCCCACATCGAGGATGACGTCCTCTTTCCCGAACGAAGCATGGGATAAGCCCAATCCGTCACGCCCGAGTGCCGGGAATTCATATTCCGCAGCACCAATCGTCCGAACCATCCGGTCGCCTTTTGGCATTGGTTTACGCGTGGACTTCCATTCATTGCAGGTTTACCCTCTTCAGGATATGACTTCCACGTCACCCCGCATCTTGTAACACCACGTATTTGCTGCTCAGATTCTGCTAAGATTCTCCAGATATGGAGGGCGGTATGAGACTAAGTGCGCGGCTGTTACTAATCGGATATGTAATCGCTGGACTAAGTGGATGGGCACAGACGAGTTCCACAATGGCTGGCGGAGGGAGCGCTTCATCGGCAGTGGCAGGCTCACTCGGCGCGCCCCAGGGGATTATTAATAACCCCAACGGCACAAGCACGGTTATTACCGACGCCGGAATCTTTACCGTGAATCCGGATCTTTCGTTTGAGACAGTCACTTCAGACACCGGCCTGATCGGCGGGGTCGCGGTGGATGGCGACGGATTCATCTACTATTCCCTGCCCCAGAAAAATGTCGTCAGGCTCTTCGTAAAGCTTCGAAGCCGCGAAGCCGACCGTCCCGATTTCTGGAATGACGCGTACGCAGGCACCGGCGTCGGCGGCTACTCCGGCGACGGAGGCCCAGCACGCAAAGCGCAACTGGATAAGCCCACAGGGTTGTTCGCAAGCGGCTCCAGCAAATCACACAATCGTATGATCCTGATTGTGGATACGGGTAACCACTGTATTCGGAAAACGAGTCCCGACGACGATATCTTTCTGAACCCAGGTCCGGACGATGACTCGATAGACACAATCGCGGGAAGCTGCGGACACGCCGGATACGCCGGCGATGGAGATGTGGGAAACGGATCCGGCCGCGAATTGCTGAACTCACCGAGCGCTGTAGCAGTGGACGGCAAAGGGAATATTTACATCGCCGATACCGGCAATGGCGTCATCCGGATGGTTTCCATCCACGGCCTGATATCGACGGTCGGGCACGCTCGAGCGCTTGAGCCTCACGCATCGCTCAGCAGTCCCCCGAAACCGGTGAGCGTCGCCGTAGACACCGACGGCACGGTCTACTACACGGATTACAACAACAGCGTGGTGATGAAAATTTCCACCGCCGGGGTTTCGAGTATTTTTGCCGGTACCGGTTTACAGGGTTTCAGCGGCGATGGCGGCCCGGCAACATCGGCAAAGCTGAGCCTGCCGAATGGGGTATCGGTCGATGCAAATCACAATGTCTGGATCGCGGACAGCGGCAACTTCCGCGTTCGCATGGTCTCCGCCGCCAACGGTACGATCGCGACGGTTTTCGGTAACGGCAAGTCGCCCTCCAGCGGTGACAGCTCCCCTGCCCTCAGCGCGCAGCTCTATAAGCCTACGGCCGCGGTGACCGATGCGGCCGGAAACCTCTACATCGCCGATAGCGGGAACCACGTGGTGCGCAAGGTGGACACAAAGGGCGTGATCACAACCTTTGCCGGCAATGGAACCAAAGGAAGCAGCGGCGACGGCGGCTTCGCTACATCGGCCAGTCTGACCGGCCCGCTATGCCTCGCGATAGCCCCTGACGGAAGCCTGCTCATCGGTGACGCCGGCATTTACACGGTGCGCAAAGTTTCCGGCGGAAATATCACGACAATCGCGGGAGTGGCGGGCAAGTTCGGAATCCCGAAAGATGGCGCGCTTGCCTCCGCATCGAATTTCGGCAGTGTATCGGGGCTCCTCTATGACGCTTCCGGAAATCTGCTCATCTCCGATCTGACGAATGGCGCGATCTATTCCGTGAGCGCTTCCGGCGGAACACTGAAGCGCATTGCCGGCGGCGGAACGGGAAATGACGGCGGACCTGCAACTGCGGCGTCGCTGTTCGGCAATGGCGGTATCGCTCTCGATGCAAGCGGTAATCTCTACGTCGCGGATCTCTACGAATACGCGGTACGGCGCATCGATGCGAAGACGGGCATCATCACCACGTTCGCGGGTATTTACAACAACTACGGATTCGCGGGCGACGGCGGACAAGCCAACAACGCTCTGCTCGGCGGACCGACATCGGTCGCGTTCGATAAGAACGGCAATCTCCTGATCGCCGACGCGTATAACAACGCCATCCGCAGCGTAACTCCAGGAGGCGTGATCACCACCCTGGCAGGCGGTCCGTACGCAGAGGGGACAGCGAGCGGCGTCTGGTCCGCGGCGGCATTCCTCCAGACGCCGCAGAGCATTTTCGTGGATACATCGGGCTCCATCTTTATTACCGATACGGGTAACAATGTCATTCGCAAGGTAACTTTTGGCGGCGGACCGGCGGTCGGAGCCGTGGTGAATGGCAGCGGAGCGCCGGGAGCGCCCATTGCGCCCGGCGAAATCATCACGCTTTACGGCGCCGGGATGGGACCGTCGTCACTCGCAGTGGCGTCTCCTGCGGGTTCCCCGCTTGCCTTTGGCGCGAATGCGGGCGGCACGCAGGTAACCATCAACGGAACCGCGGCGCCGCTGCTCTATTCCTCAGCAGGCCAGGTGGGGG
>CAZWTH010000272.1:0-9871 GCA_964636715.1 uncultured Solibacteraceae bacterium
GTACGACGGTACCTGGTACTCCGTTCCGGTTAGTCAAATGCTCTCACTTTTTTCAGATACGCCGCGGTCGCATCCCTCGCCGGCCGCCGCAATCGCTTTACCTATCGAGCCAGCGCGGGTTCACGACGGAAACGCCGCTCCGGACTACTACGAATTCCTGAGACTCAGTCCGCGCGCGGACCGCGACAGCGTAGACCGCGTCCACCGTGCGCTTTCGGAGCGTTTTCACCCTGACAATCCGGGGACCGGCGACGCGAAGGCATTTCAGCGCCTCAGGAAGGCATATGAAATCCTTTCGAATGACGCCGAACGCGTAAAGTACAATGACGCCCGGCAGAAGGCCGCCTCGAAACGATTCCGTGTGCGAGGCGAGGAGCTTTTCGACGGAGTTAAAGGCGGACAAAATCGCCGGCTGGCCGTTCTCTGCCTGCTCTATCGCCAGAGACTCGCCACCCACGAATCGCCGGGGCTTGCGATTGTCGATCTCGAACAATTCACCGGCTGCGCTTCCGAAGAACTGACTTCGTCGCTCTGGTATCTGTGCGAGAAGAACTGGGCCGCTATCGGCGATCTTTCCGATTACAGCATCACCGCGGATGGATTCGACGTGGTCGAGCGTGAAGCGCAGAACCTTCAGGAATTTCGCGCCCTCGCAACCCTGTCCTGGTATGACCCGGCCGGTGAACGGGATAGAGACGCGCTGCCTTCAGACATCGTCGCGACGATGCTGGGAAGCGCCGCCGTCGCCGATCACTACGAAATTCTGAGAATCGATCCGCAGGCCGAGAGAGAAACAATCGAGCGCGTCTATCAGGCGTCCGCGACTCGCTATCATCCCGATAATCCACTGACCGGCGACGCCAAGACCTTTCAGCGGATCACCGAAGCCTGGGAAGTTCTCTCGGACTCAACGCGCCGCGCCGAATACAACGCGTTCCGGCAGAGTCCCGAATTCGCCGACCGGTTTCGCCTGCGCAGGCGGGAATTCTTTGATGGTATCGAAGGAGAGCAGCTTCGCCGGCTCGCTGTGCTTTGTCATCTCTATCGCCAGGCGGCGAATAAATTGCCGGGTTTGTTTGGACGCGATCTGGAGCAGTTGACCGGGTGTACTCGCGAAGAACTCGGTTCCGCTCTGTGGTATCTGCGGGAAAAGCAGTGGGCGCGGCTGGGCGGATTCAGCGAATACACCATCACCGCCACCGGTTTCGATATTGTCGAGAACGAAGTGATGGAACCCCAGACCGCCGGGGCGGAAGCGGCTCCGCTCGCGGCTGAACCCGTCTCGCAGAATGAACCCGAGGTGGCGGTCGAACCTCCGCCCCCCGTCGCCAATCACAGACTCATGCATGTCGTGATGGAAGAAGTCGCCGAGACCTGGCAGCCCGTTGCAGAGGTCGCGGCCCCGGTCCAGGAAGTAATTCCCGCCGCGGTTGAGCCCGTCGCGGAAGAGCCCATGCCGGTCCCCGTCAGCGCCGGCAAACGGGTCATTCTTTCTATGGGCGGTAAAGGGGGCGTCGGCAAAACCAGCGTGATGACGGGCCTCGCCGAATGGTTCGATGAGAATCAGGTCGAAGTCACGCTCCTCGATCTCGACATCGAGAATAAGATGAAGGGGTCGCTGACCCACTACTTCGGCGCGCGTGTGCCGAAGATCAATATCCATACGCCGGCGGGCCTCGATGCTTTCGTGGATCACCTGGGCGACGATTCACCGGTCATTCTGGCCGATATGGGCGCGGGCGCCGGTCACGTCACGCACGACTGGTTCGAGAAGATGTATCCCGATGTCGCCGCCATCGGCGTTTCCTTCACCGCCATCGGCGTCGTGACATCCGATCCCGCGAGTGTGGAGAGCGTTCTCAACTGGGGCGCCGCGCTGCAGGACAGCGTGTCGTACATCATCGTGGAGAACCATCTCACCGAACACGCCAGCTTCACGTATTGGGAAGAAAACGTTCATGCGCAGGAATTCCGGCAGCGTTACCGGCCCGCCATCATCCGGCAGGACTACCGTCTTCCCGATCTGGAAAACGCCATCCGCAAATACGGCGTCACCCTGGGCCAGGTGGCGGGACGGACAACATCCGCGCCTGAGTTGCAGAAAGCCTCGCTTGTGATGCGCGCACAAAGCTACCGGCGGCGCATCTTCGCGGAATTCGACAAGGTAAAGGGCTTGCTTCTCCCGTGAAGACTGCTTTCGATTCGATCCAAAGGGAACCGGTCAAAAAAGATCCTATTGGAATCAGTGCGATTGAAGCTCCTCCGTCCGATCCGGATCTGATCGATCGCATCGCGGCGGCGCTTCCCGAAGAAGCCCGCGCCGAATACTATCGGGAACTGCGTCACTGCCGTCTTCTTCCCGAGACGGATGAGATGCTTCGGCTTCTGCGCGCGATGCAGTTCCTGGTACTTCTGATCGACCAGGCGCCGGCGCGCGTGACCGAAGAACGCGAGCGTCTGGACAAGCTTTTGTCGGCCGCGGTCACCAACATGGGGCGGATGAATGCGGCGACCGAGGCTTATCATGACGCTCTCCAGCGCAAGCTGACGGGGCTGCCGCGCGACATCGCGAACGGCATCAATCCGGAAGCGGTAGCCGCCAAAATCAACGAGAATCTGCGGCAGGAATTCGTCAAATCCACAATTCCCAAAACAGCCGACGATCTCCGGGCCATCTCGGAGCGCATGCGAAGCGTGTGCGTCGAGTTCTCGACTACTTCCGATACTCTCGGCAATGTTTACCGCGGCGCCGCGGAAGACGCCCGCAAAGCCGTGGCCGGCATGAAGTCCGAAATCTCGCAGGCCGCGGCAGCCTCGGAGCGCTTCACAAAGGAACTGAACCAGAAGCTCTCCACGGCCTGGCGCTTATCGATGGTCATGCTCGCCGGAGGCGCGCTCGTCCTCGGGCTGACAATCGGCATGATGCTGGATCGCTGGCTCCGCCTGTAGTCTCCGGTCGTTTCTCCCAGGCAGGCCACCTATCATACCTTGACTATCTACAATCCGTGTGTAGATAATCATGGTATGGGCAAGCCAACCGATCTCGTCCAGGGCACACTCGACCTTCTTATCCTTCGCACCCTCGCGAACGAGCCGCGGCATGGGTGGGCGATCGCCAAACGCATCCAGCAGATCTCGAATGAGGTTCTGCAGGTACAACAGGGCTCGCTCTATCCGGCTCTCCACCGGCTGGAGCAACAGGGCTGGATCACGGCCAAATGGGCGGAAAACGAAACGGGCCGGCAGGCGAAGTTCTATCGGCTGACCAGCGGCGGCCGGAAACAACTCGAGAACGAGACCGCCAACTGGAAGCGCCTTTCAGCGGCCATCAATCTCGTTGTCGAGGAAGCGTGATCGTCATGCGCTGGTTCCATAAGGTTCGAACCCAGCTGGCCACTCTGCGCCGCTCGCGGGCCGGCACGCAGCTTGATACCGAACTGCGCTTTCATCTGGATCAACAGATCGAGGAGAACATTTCCGCCGGCATGAACGCTGAGGACGCGCGGCGCGCGGCGATCCAGACCTTTGGTCATCTGGGCACGATCCAGGAAGAAACGCGTTCCACGTGGAGCTGGAATTCCGTTGAATTGTTTATTCGGGATCTCGCCATCGGATTGCGCAGCCTCTCCCGCTCTCCCGGCTTCACCTGTACCGCTATCCTCGTCATCGCTCTCGGTCTGGGAGCCAATACGGCCATCTTTGCCGTGATTCGCTCCGTCCTTCTCAAGCCCCTTCCATTTCACGATCCTGGAAAACTGGTGGCGCTTTATCAGGGTTTCGAAAGAGACCGAAGCGCCAACATGCCAATCGACGCCGGATCGTTTTGGGACTGGCAAAGGGGAGCCGGCAACTCGGCGGAACTGGCGCTGGTCGATCCTTTCGAGCAGTCCAGTCTTTCCCTCCATGGCGGAGAGCTTCCTGAAAAGATCGAGACCGGATTCGTCACCTGGAACTTTTTTCACGTGCTCGGTGTTCAGCCTGTTTTCGGACGGGCCTTCAGTGCATCAGATGATCGCGTGGATGCCGCCCCCACGGTCATCCTGATGGATTCCCTCTGGCGCCGCCGCTTTAACGCCGATCCTGCGGTGATCGGCAGCCAGATCTGGCTGGACTCCCGTCCTTATACGGTTATCGGCGTCATGCCGTCCTGGTTCAAATATGAGGGCAAAATGGGGGGCGCCCGGACTCAGATCTGGCTTCCCGTTCAGCGCGAGGCCCCGGCCGGTCTGATGAAGACTTACGAAGATCACGAGTTCATCGGCCTGGCGCGTCTTGCGCCTGGTATTACGCCCGTTGCGCTTTACAATCAGCTCACTGCGGTGCAGAAGCAGATCAAGGCCGCGCACCCGGGACCCTCCGTGCGCGACAGCGTTATGGGACGCACTTTGCTGGACGATGCGGTTTCCGAATATCGCACGCCGCTGCTCACCCTTTTCGCCGCAACGGGCTGCGTTCTGCTGATCGCGTGTCTGAACGTCGGCAGCCTGCTCGTCGCCCGTACAGCCGCGCGGCGCAAAGAGCTGACGATCCGTACAGCGCTCGGAGCCCGGCGTCTGCGCCTGTTTCGCGAGCGCCTGATCGAGAGCTGCATTCTTTCTTTTGGTGGCGGCGTACTCGGAATCTTCCTCGCCGGCGCCGCCATCTCGTGGCTCGTCCACATGCGTCAGGACATGAACCGCGTGGATGGCATTCACATCGATGGCGTGGTGGCGGGGTTCACGGTGGCGGCCATGTTCGTGTGCGCTCTCTTCAGCGGCGTCATCTCTCTTTCGAGCATCAACGGCAAATCGCTGACCGCTCCTTTGCAGGAGGCCTCGCGCGGCAACAGCGGAAGCCAGTCGCGCACAGGCCTGCGCCGCACGCTGCTTGCCGCTGAGGTCGGTTTGACGGTTGTGCTGCTCGTCGGCGCCGGTCTCCTTCTCAAGAGCTATGTGCGGCTGCGTAACACGGATCTTGGTATTGCGAGCGAGAACGTGCTCACCATGCGATTCGCGCTGCCGGCAGTCCGCTATGGCAAGCCCGAGCAGAAAGCCGCATTCTTTGAAGGGGTTCTGCGTGGAGTTCGCGCAGCGCCGGGGGTGGAAGCGGCGGGATTGATTACGAGAGCTCCCGGACAAGGCTGGGGAGGAGACCGCCTGGTCTCGGTTCCGGAGCACCCGCCGGTGGCAAAAGGCTCCGGTCTCGACTTCATGATTCGCGCCGCCGATCCTGGCTACTTCGCCGCGGCTGGAATCCCTATCCTTCGAGGCCGGACGTTCGATTCCTCCGAGCGCCTCGATCACGCGAATGTCACTCTCATCAGCCGGACGGCCGCGGCTCGCGCTTTTCCCAACGAAGATCCTCTGGGTAGGAAACTGCGCATTGAGTTTAGCGGTGAGGTGTTTGACATTATCGGCGTAGTGGGAGACACGCGCTGGTCTGTCAGCCAGCCGGAAAATCCTACAATCTACCTGCCGGTTCTCGGCAATAACAACGACTTTGCCACTCTTTTTGTTCGCTCCACTCACGACGTGGAGACGCTCGCCGTGCCTCTGCAGCGGGTGATCAACGCCATGGATCGCGATCTGCTCGTGTCGGACGTGGAAACTCTTCAGGAATCGGTTGAAAAATCCACGCTCGGGTCGCAATTCAATTCGCTTCTTGTAATGGGCTTCGCGGTGATCGCTTTGGTGCTTGCCGCTGCCGGGCTTTATGGGGTTCTGGCTTATCTGGTTACGCAGCGCACGAACGAGCTCGGGGTGCGAATTGCCCTGGGGGCCAGACGCACACAGATTCTCCGTCTTGTTCTTCTGGATGGGCTGCGGCCGGCGCTCGCCGGCCTGGTTGCCGGGCTCGTGGGCAGCGCGGCTGTCGCGAAGGTTATCCGGACTCTGCTCTACGGCGCCGAACCCTGGGATTCGACAGTCTTCCTCGCTGTGACGACGATTCTTCTTGCCGTTGCCGCGCTGGCTTGTACGATTCCGGCGTTGCGGGCGTCGAAGCTCGATCCGTTGGTGGCTCTGCGGGTGGAGTAGGATCTGATTTCTATGCGGTAGGCTAAGGGCTTGTCCTCCCGCTATTCTCCGATATTTCGGATTGTTGTCCTTGCCGGTTTGGCCTCGATTGCCTGTGCGCAGCAGTTTGAGGTTGCGGCGGTGAAGGCCGGTTCTCCTTCGGGCCAATGTCTGAGTCGCGTCGGCGCTACGGAAGTGAACTTTACAGATTGCTCCCTCCGCTTTTTGACATTTTGGGCATGGGATATTTCGCCGTGGCAACAATTCGTGAATCACGGACCTGCTTGGGTGCTCTCGGACCGGTTTTCGATTCGCGCCAAGGCATCCAGGCCTTTCCAAAACCGAAAGAGCGCTGATCCAATGCTGAAACGATTGTTGCAGGACCGGTTCGGACTTGTCTGGCACTACGAAAAGCAGGAGGCTTCGGTCTTCTTTCTCTCCCGGCCGAAATCCGCCAATGTTGTTAAACCAACACCGGCGGGAGCTTGTGCGCCGGTCGACTTTGCCGGACCTCCGGGCCCATCCCCCTCTGGTAACTGCGGTCTGCGCGCTGTGTATACGCCGGATGGTGAAGCCATTCTGCTCGACGGACGCGGCGTTGCGATTGCGGATCTGATCCGGGAGCTCTCTTTTCTCCTCGGCCGAGAAGTCGTGGACGGCACCGGGTTGAGTGGGCGATACGACGTTGCGATTCATTTTGCTCGCGACTCGAGCATGTCCACCGGGTCATTGGTGCTTCCTCCGCCGAAGGAGTTCTCATCGAAGTTTCCGAGCGTGTTTACGGCGATTCGACGTTTTGGACTGGAGTTCAGGGCAGGGAAAGCGCCGGTGGATGTGTTCGTGATCGACGGCGCGCATCGGCCGCCAGCTAATTGAGCACGAACGTGCGCCTGGAGCATAGACTGAGGATTGCGGGACCTTACGCAACAGCAGCGCCGCGCGATGATTATCGCCCTCGCGGCCATCGCTTTCCTCGCCAAGGTTTGGCTTGCGTTGAAGACGTACGGCACGAATGACGTTTACACGTATGAGCGGTTTGGGCTGTGGTCGCGGTATCTGGGAGCGGAGCTTTACCGGATTGCGCCGGACCTGAATCATCCGCCGTCGATGCTGCACTTCCTGAGCGGCATCCTGCGGCTTTCGGATTTCACCCATCTTCCATTTCATTTCTGGCTGCGGTTCTGCGGGATTCTCGCGGATGTGGGCTCGCTGTGGGTGGTTTGGCGAATTGCGGGTGAGAGCGTCGCGGTACTCCTGATCGCGATTTCGCCAATCAACATCCTGGTCTCGGGGTTTCACGGCAATACAGATCCGGTGATGATTTTCTTCGTGCTGCTGGCGGTGTGGCTGGCGGGTTCTCGCGACCGCGCTGTGCTCGCGGGGGCTGCGTTCGGAATTGCGTTCTGCATCAAGATCACTCCCGTCATCGCGGCGCCAGCTCTGCTGTTCTGGTTGTCCGGCTGGCGCCGGCGCGCGAAATTCTTTGGCTCCGCCGCAGCGGTGGTGATTGCCGGATGGTGGCCTTTTCTCTTCGACGACCCGAGCGCGGTCATCCATCAGGTATTCGGTTATCGAAGCAGCTACGGCTTGTGGGGCGTTTCGTGGCTGCTGCGCAAACTTGCCGTCGCTGTGCCCGCGACGTGGCGGCTGGACCTTATATATAGCCAGATTGGCGCGGTGCTTGCGTTGATTGCCGTCGCGACCCTTTCGTTCGCGATGAGCCGGATGCCAAAGCGGCCGTCACTCTATACCCAGACCGGGATGGCGTTTCTGTTCTTCTTCGTTTTCACCGGCGGATTCGCGGTGCAGTATCTGGTGTGGCTCACGCCGTGGATTGCGGAACTCGGGGCTGTCCCCGTGGCGTTGTTTGTGGCGACGGGTTCCGTTTTTCTCCTCGTCGTGTACAACTACTGGACGCTGGGGGCGCCGTGGTATCTCGCGATCGCTTATCCCTGGACCACGCATCAGTATTTCCAGGCGCTGTGCTGGCTATCGGTCATTCTGCTCGCCACGACGGCGTGGCTGCGCATTCGCCGCGGCGATTTTCCGCTTCGGTTTTCACCTGCGCTCGCATCGGTCGGAGCAGCCGTGTTTTTGATTTATCCGGCGTACCTCCATATGAAACGCGATCGCTTGGCCGTGTCTCCGGTGTATGCGGAAGACGATGCGCTCTACACAGAGGCAGATATCTACCACAATCTGGCCTTGCAGTTATTCCAGCGTGGACGACGGGAAGACTCGAACACGATTGAGACGCGCGCCAAAGTTATGGAGAAACAGGCCGAGAGAATCACGTCTGCGCTGTGGCGGGAGCAGCCGGCTCGCTCTTCGATAATGACGCCCGAAGATCTGGTGGAGGCTTCGCTCGATGACTATAATCGCGGCGATTTTGCGCAGTGTATTGACCACGCGACCGAATCGCTGAAAGCGCGGCCGGGCATGCCCGCGGCGTGGAACAATATCGTCCTCTGTAATGGCTATCTGGGGAAGTGGGGAGCAGCGGTTCAGGCCGCGCAGGAAGGCGTGAGGCTCGAACCAGAAGTTGCGGAGGCGCGGGAGAATCTCGAGTGGGCCCTGTCGAAGGGCGTCCGTTGACGACTCTGCGCGTTTGGCGAGCTGTTTGCATTGTTAAAAGCGTGCAACACGAAACACAGGTCCGGAG
Organism: uncultured Solibacteraceae bacterium; assembly: GCA_964636715.1. Classification (GTDB taxonomy): domain Bacteria; phylum Acidobacteriota; class Terriglobia; order Bryobacterales; family Bryobacteraceae; genus BOG-234. Next base: position 8,656 of record CAZWTH010000272.1, read on the forward strand.
CGCGGCGAGAAAACCCTCCCATTGAAAACTCTGCTACTGCTTTTCCCCTGAATTCCCTCTGAATCCCATCTATATCCTCATCGCCGCACCGGGCCTGGTTATACCAGGCCCTTTCGCTTTGGTGCAGCATTGAACAGTCCTTATTTGCGCGGTGGCAATTGCGTGCCACAATGAGAACCTATGGCAAAACTTGGATTCCTCGGTCTGGGGCTCATGGGTTACCCGATGGCGCGCAATCTTCTGCGGGCCGGACACAGCGTGGCGGTGTGGTCGAAGACAACATCGAAATCGGCGCAATTGGCCAGTGAGGCTGGGGCTGTGGCGTGCGCGACGCCGGCGGAGGTCGCGAAACAGGCGGATGTGGTGTTCCTCTGCGTGGGCGACACGGCGATGGTCGAGGAGGTATTGCTCGGAAAGAACAGCGTGATCGACGGCGGCCGGAAGGGAATGGTTGTGGTGGATACGAGCACGATCCGTCCCTCAGCCAGCGTGAAGATCGGCGAGAAGCTCGCGGAGAAGGGAATCGATTTCCTGGGCGCGCCGGTGACGGGGTCGACGCCGGGGGCAATCAATGGCACCCTTACCTTTATGGTGGGTGGCGATCAAAAGGTGTTCGAGTCGCTGCGGCCGATTATCGAGGTGATGGGGAAGAAGCTCTACTATTGTGGTGGACCGGGGATGGGACTGAATGCCAAGCTGACCCAAAACCTGATCCTGTCGAATATCCTGCAGGCGTTCAATGAGGGGATCGTTCTAAGCACGAAGGCCGGGGTTGACCCGAACCTCATGCTGGACATCCTTTCGAACAGCGCGGCGAAGTGTGGGCTGATCGAGTATAAGGCCCCCTTTATTTTCAAGCGCGATTTCACGACGAACTTCTCCGTGAAGTGGATGCATAAGGATATTGGGCTGATGCTGGAATCGGGACAGGAGCTTTCCGTACCGTTGCCGCTGACCTCCCTCACACGGCAAATGGTGCAGATGGCGATCTCGAAGGGGCTCGGCGAAGAAGATATGTGCTCCACTATCAGCGTGTTAGAAGAAATTGCGGGTGTGAAGGTTCAGGCGGCCGGTACGAAGTAGTACCGGCTTCCAAAAATAATATACAAAAAACTGTTGCTTCCAAATTCAATCTATTCTAATATTGGAATCAAGCCGGGGAGGTTTTTGAGTACTCCCACCAAAAGCGAGACTAACCTCTAAACTGAAAGACCCC
>CAZWTH010000273.1:0-2553 GCA_964636715.1 uncultured Solibacteraceae bacterium
ATCCAGCTCCCGCGCCTCCACCCCTTCAATCTCCACGGTCTTCATAGGCGACGTGAAACCAGTGACGATGCGGACCGCGCTCGCGGGCCTGCCGGCCAGCTTCGCCAGAAACCGGACGATCGCGTCATTCGCTTTCCCATCCACCGGCGGCGCGGCCACCTGCAGCTTCCAGACGCCGCCCACGCGCCCGGCGAAAGCGGTTTTCTTCGCACCGGCGCGAATCTTCAGCGCCAGTCTGGCTCGCACACTCCGCGTCATAACATTAAATGATATGCGCTCGTTCGACAGCCTTTCCGAAGCTGAAATTCTCGCTCTTGCCATCTCGCTCGAAGAAGAAGATGAGCGCATCTACGCCGACTATGCGCAGGGCCTCCGGCGCGATTTCCCCGCCTCCGCCGCGATGTTCGAAGGAATGCGCGATGAGGAGTCCGAACATCGCCGCAAACTGATCGAGACCTACCGCCAGAAATATGGCGAACATATCCCGCTCATCCGCCGCCAGGACGTGCGTGGATTCGTGCATCGCAAAGCCATCTGGCTTTCGCAGCCGCTCAAGCTCGAAGCGGTACGCAATCAGGCCAGCACCATGGAAGCGGAAACGCGCCGATTCTACGAAAAAGCGGCGAAGCGCACACAGGATGCCGGCATCCGACAGTTGCTCGACGATCTCATTCAGGAAGAACGCGCGCACGAGCAGCATGCTGAAGCGCTCGAGGAAACGAAGCTGCAGCCCGACGTCAAAATGAGCGAAGAGGCCGCCAATCGCCGACTTTTCGTGCTGCAGATCGTTCAGCCCGGCCTGGCCGGATTAATGGACGGCTCCGTCTCCACGCTCGCCCCGGTCTTCGCCGCCGCTCTTGCCACGCACAGCAGTTGGGACGCATTCCGCGTCGGTCTTGCGGCCTCTCTCGGCGCTGGCATCAGCATGGGCTTCGCGGAAGCGCTCTCCGATGACGGCAGCCTCACCGGCCGCGGCCATCCATGGGTGCGCGGAGCGGCGTCCGGCCTGATGACCGCCGTCGGGGGCATCGGCCACACACTTCCCTTCCTTCTCACCGATTTCCGCGCCGCCCTCACCGCCGCGATTCTGATCGTGATCGCGGAACTCGCCTCCATCTCCTGGATCCGCCATCGCTATATGGAATCGCCGCTCTTCTCCGCGGCTGTTCAGGTTGGGCTCGGCGGGCTCCTCGTCTTCGCCGCCGGAATCCTGATCGGCTCTTCTTAAACCTTTGCCGCGAGCTTGCGGCACTCGACCTTCGCCCGAAGATCCACCACGCCCGCCGCGACGCGTTGCGAGACCACGTCGAACGTGATCACGTCGTCGAGCCAGTCATGGCTCGATCCATCCGGATGCTGCGTTGCCACCGTCACCGTGTATTGCTGCGGCGTGAGCCAGCATTCGAACGTGAAGTCGATCTCCATCTCCTCGCCCGCTTCGAAAACACCCGATTCCACCTGCTCGATCCGCGTGTTCGTGCCGTACACGTCCATCCCGATGCGGTTGCGGATCAGTATGCCGACCATCGGCCCTGTTCGCCGCTCGCGAAATATCGCGCGGATCCGGACCGTGACCGTTTCCCCGCTCTCCACCACCGCGCAATGCCGCCCATAGCTGTTCAGCAGCGACGCCTCCACCACTTCGCTGCTGCCATCGCCATGCCGGAAGCTCGGCGTCAACCCCGCAGGCTGATCCTGCTTATCGTAAGCCTTCTGCCGTTCCAGAACCACGCCGATGTACCGATCGATGACGTGCTTCGGTTCGCCCTCCGCCTGAATCTGTCCGTTGAGAAGAAAAATCGCGCGATTCGAAAGCTGCTTCACCAGCCCGAGATCGTGCGAGACAAACAGGATCGTCGTCTTCTTTTCCCGCAGCTCTTCGAACTTCCGGATGCAGCGATTGGCGAAAACCGCGTCGCCCACAGAAAGCGCTTCGTCCACGATCAGAATGTCGGGGTTCACATGAATGGCTGCGGAAAACGCCAGCCGGACATACATGCCGCTCGAATATTCCTTCACCGGCCGATGGATAAACTCGCCGATCTCCGCGAACGCCTCGATCGCCGGCAGATTCCGCTCCATCTCCGCCCGGCTGATCCCCATGATCTCGCCATTAATGAAGACGTTTTCGCGCCCGCTGAATTCCGGATTGAATCCCGCGCCCAGTTCCAGCAGCGCCGCGATCCGGCCGCGCGTCACCACGCGTCCCTGCGTCGGCTGCAGAATCCCGCTCACGATTTGCAGGAGCGTGCTCTTCCCGCAGCCGTTCGGCCCCACGAGACTGACGACCTCGCCCTTCTCCACGCGAAAACTCACATCGCGAAGAGCCCAGAAATCGGTATGCAAACCGTGCGAATGCAGCGGGTTCAGCTCGCGGATTCGGTCCCACGGCGTCCGGTAAAGCGGATAAACCTTCGATACGTTCTGAACGAGAAGCAAATCCCAGTTTAGCGGCCTTAGAGCCGGACGATCACCGTCAGGTCACTGCCGGGACTCGTCGTCCCCACACCCGTGACATCCAGACTGAGGCGATCGCCCGCAATCAGCGGCGGC
>CAZWTH010000274.1:0-2722 GCA_964636715.1 uncultured Solibacteraceae bacterium
CCTCTCGACCTGCCGCTGGTTGTCCGCAATGAAATGGCTGTCGCGCGCTTCGCTCATGCGTTCGCGATCTGGAGAAGGTCCGCGTTCTCGGTTTCCGTATCCGTATTCGATTCCGGATCGTAGAACCGCGTATCGAGCAGCCGCCCCGGCTGAATGTTCGACATCGCCTTGAGAATGTTCTCGCGCAGATATGGATGCTCCTGCTCCCACTCCGCAATCGTTTCCCGAATCCCGCGCCGCACCGTGCCCGTTCGCAGTGAACACCCGCAAGGCACCACCGGCGCGCCCTTCGCCTCCACCCACGCCCGCGTCAGCTCTTCATTCACGAACACCAGCGGCCGGATCAGCCGGAAATCCTTCTTCCGCGATACCGTCACCGGTGGCAGCGAGCTAATACGACCCGTATACAAAATATTCCGGAACAGCGATTCGCAAAGATCGTCCGCCGTGTGCCCGAACGCAATGACGTTCGCGCCCATCCCGCGCGCAATCTCATACACCGCGCGCCGCCGGAACCGGCTGCACAGATCGCACCCATGATCCGGCTGATCTTCCAGCAACCGCAGCGACGGATTATCCGTATGGTACGTCCACTCCACGCCCAGGCTCTTGATGTACTCGCCCACCGCCGCCACAGGAGCCAGAAACTTCCCCTGCTCCACCGTGAACGCGCACACGCTGAAATCAATCGGCGCGCGCTTCTGCAAAAGCAGCAGCGCATCCAGCATCGCCACGGAATCTTTGCCGCCCGAAACAGCCGCCGCCACGCGGTCGCCCTCGCGGATCATCCCAAAACGATGAATCGCCTCGCCGACTTTCCTCAGCAGGGTTTTCTCAATACTCACTCGTACTATTATCGCGTCCCGTCAGGCTTCCCACGTATACGCAAAGAAGCTGCGAACCGGCCGGAACCCGCTCCGCTCATAGAGCGCGATCGCTCCCGCATTCGATTCCGTCACCGTCAGGCTCACCAGCCGCGCTCCATTCCCGCGAAGCACTTCGTCGGACCGCCGCAACAACTCGCGTCCCAGCCCGAAACCGCGCAGTCCCGGCAAAACGCACAATTGCGAAATATGCCCGGCCTCTTCCGAAACGAAGCTCGCCAGCACCATCCCCACCGCTTCGCCGGTTTGCCTGTCGAAAACCACAAACGATCCCGCCGCATGAAATAAACCGCACCCGGGAAATTCCACAATATTGCTGAGGAATCGCCTCGCGCCCGAAGGCGACCGGTACTGCGAATTGATTTCGCTGTCGGTCTGTCCCTTATAAGACGCTGCGATAATCGCGCCCGCCAGATGCAGAAACGAATCTTCCCAGGGATCGAACCGGAACCGGCCGTCCGGCAGCGCCGAAGAAGGCGCCAGCGGCCCCCCGTCCTCGCGAACCATCAGCCGCCGCGCGAATGTGCGCACCGGCCGCCCCGTCGAACGAATCAGCTCCGCGGTCTGCGCCGAGACCAGCATCAGCTGACTTTCCATGCGCGAAACACGCGGCGTCGCCGCCAGCGCATCCAGCAGTGACCGGAACAATTCCGCTTCCGCGCCAGCCTCACGCATCTGCGGACGCAGATACAAGTCGCCGATAATCCCGCGCGGCTCTTCCAGAACCGCGTACCCGTATCCCGCCACCTGCCCATCCACCATCAGCGCCGCGCCGCCCAGCGAACCCGACCCCGCGTACCGCCGCACCAGCGCCGCCGAAGGTTCGAAGTCCCACGCCAGTTCCCGCCGCCACTCCGCGATCTCATCCGCCAGCAGCGGCTCCAGATCCCGCACCGGTACCCGGCGCAGATCCACAATCTCGCGCTGACCTGCGTTTTGGCCCATCGGATTGGCTACGGCGGCCATGGGAAAGAGTATATAGGCAGAATCGCCGCGGGTGTAGATTGGTCTGCGGGGGAATTGCGCAAATGTCTTCTGCCACTCAGCCGGCCGGCGTCACTCCGGAAAAAGTGATGCGTTATGTCTGGGGCTATGCTCCGCCGCTGATCCTCGAAGCCGCCGTCCGCACCGGCGTTTTCGATTCACTGAAAGACGGTTCGAAAACCGCCGCGCAGGTCAGCGACGCCACCGGCGCATCGCTCCGCGGCGTCACATCCATCATGAACGCGCTCGCCGGACTCGAGCTGCTCGAAAAAACCGGCGACTCCTACGCGCTTACGCCCGAAAGCCGCGCCTTCCTGCTGAAAGACGCGCCCGGCTACCTCGGCGGCATGATCGCCCACATCTCTTCGCAGCTCATCCCCAAATGGCTCGATATCGAAAACATCGTTCGCACCGGACGCCCTTCCGCAACCGTCAACAGTCCCGCCGAAGGCTCCGCGTTTTTCGAGAAATTCGTCTCCGCGCTTTTCCCGTTTAACTACGGCGCGGCCAGCGCGGTCGCTGGACCGCTCGGCGTCGCCAGCGCCACGGCGCCCGTGCGTGTCCTCGATCTCGCGGCAGGCTCCGGCGTCTGGGGAATTGCGCTCGCCCAGAAATCCCCCCAGGTCACGGTGACCGCCGTCGACTGGCCCGGCGTCCTCGAAATCACGAAAAAAACCGCCGCGCAGTTCGGCCTCGCCGGCCGTTTCAATTTCATCGCAGGCGATCTCGCCGGCGTCGATTTCGGCAGCGGCTACAATATCGCGACCCTCGGCCACATCCTGCATTCCGAAGGCCCCGAGCGCAGCAAAGCCCTGCTTCGGAAGACATTCGACGCGCTCGCCCCCGGCGGCACA
>CAZWTH010000275.1:0-2846 GCA_964636715.1 uncultured Solibacteraceae bacterium
CAGAGTGACGGTAGGCTTCTCGGATCCAGCTTCGCTGCGGGACGGGTCCGTATACCGCAACGGGTCACCGGGAGTGGACGCCATGATGGCGAGAACATACCATAACTACCGCGCCGCCGTCTGATCATGTGGGGCCAGGGCTTCCGCCCGGCGCAAAGCAATGCACTCCGATTTGCCGCCCGCGGTCCGCTTGAATAGGTCTATCTTCTTGGGGATATAGATTCGATACCCCTAAGAAGTCGCCGTCGCTTCAATGGAGACTTATCGACCCAGGACTGCCGGTTCAAGATTGGCCCAGCGGCGCATGCCCCCATCGAAAGAGACGAGCTTCGAGCCATGCGACAGGGCAAACGCCGCGAGCCAGGCGTCGGTCCAGACACTTCCCATCGCGGACGGAACGGTCATGAGCGACATCCAGAGTTCTTCAATTCCCGCAGGCTCGTGCGCGTAATGTACTCTGTCATCGGAGCGCAGTTCCCGGTAGACGCCGATTGCCTGCTGAGGAGTCAGAATATCGGTTCCCATCACCTTGGAGTTCGTGAGAAGCCGAAGCAGCGCCATCTGTGTCACTCGGCAGAAATAGATCGGTTGCGGCGTTTGCTGAAGCCACTCGAAAGCGATCGGATGGTGCTCGTGACGGTCGGAGCAAAGCGCAAGCCAGACGTTTACATCTGGTAACCAGCCGTTACTCTGCAAGGATTCCATCAATCTCGGCGTTCGTGAGTGAATGAAGCGATCCCGGATTCCTCGAGCGAATCAACGGCAAACGCACGCGATGCCCACGAGTCGCTTCCATTTCAAACCTGGCCATATCTTTCTCGATGGCTTCAATGGCGACGTCCTGGACGGAGGAATGGAGCTCGCGCGCCCGATTTTCAAGAGCGCTGATAACATGCGCCGGGAGTTCTATCGTCACCAGCATAATCCTATTTTCTCACTTGTAACTCGCCTGAGTTCGCCCGGCCGCACGTTGCAGATGGGTTGGATCCGCCGACCCGGCCCAGCCGAACGCACGGACGCCGCGAGGCTGATGAAGCCTTTTGCGTCTTCGAAAAAGCGATCTTTTAAGTCGCTCCGAATCAACCGCCTGAGAAAACTGCCCTCGGATCCGGCGGAAAAGAACCAGTTCGGCGGCAGAGCCGCCGTTGTCATCCCGTGTTGTGGCGCTACCGAAGGAACGTCCTTCGAAACTCCTCGAAGCGGAGGCAGCGCCGAATCAATGAGATGACTCTCGCTGGGGTTTCGAAATACGGGGTCTTACGTGGATGCATGCGATACCCCAGCGATTACATTTGGCGCAGTCCTGGCCGGGTGGCGGAGGCGACGGAGGCCGCTGCGGAACCGGCTCGGGCCTGTGGAACGAAACCTGGTAGCCGATGCGCTCGAGACGGCGCACCAGCCGTTTAGCCGTACGTTCGGGATTGCGGCGGTCATACACATCGCCGCCCTGTTCCCGGTAACAGGCGCCGTCGCGGATGATGTGGCAGGCCAGCGTGAGAATCCGATGTGCGACAGCGACGGCCGCCTTCTTCAGGCCGGCTCGCGCGGCGATGCGATGAAACAGAGCCGCCAGCGCGCAGTCCTTCATATGCGCTATCGCCCATGCGTTCTGCACGAGGTTCCGGCGCAGATAACGATCTCCTTTGCGGGTGCGCCCGCTGAAGCGCTTGCCCGCGCTCTCCGAGTTGCCCGGACAAAGCCCCGCCCAGCTGGCCAGATGCCGGGCATCGGGAAACTGGCTCATATCGGGACCGATTTCGGCCAGCAGGGTATAGGCGGTGATCAGATCGACGCCGGGCAGCGTGCAGAGCCGCGCGATGAGATCGTTGTGCCCCGCCGTGAGACGCCCGATTCGCAGATCCACCGCCGCCACATGCCGGTCGAGATGGTCCAGTTCGTTCAGTAATTGTTTGAGGAGCCAGCGCAGATGATCCGTATAGCGGCCTTCGAGGGCCAGCGCAAACTCTTCCCGCGTGTGCTTCACCCGGACCGAAGCATAGGTGGCCAGATCCTCTCCCGCCGTCTCGCCGCGGACAATGGCATCGAGAATCGCTCTTCCGCTTTCACCCACTATGTTGCTCAGCACGGAGGAAAGCTTCACGTTGGCGGTCTCCAGCAGACGTCCGATGCGATTGATGACGCGATTGCGGTCGCCCTGCAGATGCGTGCGCCGTCGTGTCAGCTCTCTGAGTTCGCGTACCGGAACAGGCGGCACGAAACTGCCCCGCAGCAGTCCTTCCTGCAGATAGGCGGCGATCCGTTCGGCATCCTGGTGATCGGTCTTTCGGCCGGGCAACGCCTTGACCTGCTGCGGATTGACCAGCAGGATCTCGAACTTCGCTTTGCTGGCTTCGAGAACATTCCATACCGGCTTCCAGTACACGCCTGTGGACTCCATGGCGACGTGCCGGATCTTTCGCTCTCTGAGCCAGGCGGCCATCTTCTCCAGATCCTGCGTGAAGGTGAGGAAGACAGCGGTCTCCGTCCGGAACTGGTCCCGGGCTACGCGTATCCGGGCACAAACCGATATGGATTTCTTATGTACATCCACGCCGGCGCAGCGGCGGTACATCAGGGTCACGTTGAGCTCCTTTCGCCGCGGGCGAAGGACGCCTGGAAAACCGATGACTTTCCTTCACGTGCTCTCACGCCTGGCGGCGAAAGGCGACAATCCGTTGTGCCAGCGCACAATACTCAGCGTCCGGACCAGGTTCACAATCGGGCAACAAGCTCCAGACGGACGTCGGCCTCTTGTCGCGCCCCCGGCAACGTCAGCTTACCGGCTCTGACGCTCCGTTTCATCCCCCGTTGTGGCCAGGCCGCAATGTCGGATCACAATCCTCGTC
>CAZWTH010000276.1:0-6640 GCA_964636715.1 uncultured Solibacteraceae bacterium
TCCGGATTCGATTCTTCCGGGCGCGCCGGTGCGTGTGATCCAGTCAGGGAAGTAGCTTCATCACCGTTTCGAACGTATCCGCTTCGCCCGGCGTCTTGTCCGTTCGGTATCGTTTGACGCGCGCAAAACGGAGCGCGAGTCCGCTCTTGTAACGCGGGCTGATCTGGATATCGCCATACGCGATCTCCACCACAATCTTCGGCTGCACGTAAACGGTGTAGCGGTCGCGGGAAACTTCGAGCTTCAGTAGTTCTTCGGTCTGCCAGCGCAGCATTTCGTCGGTCAGGCCTTTGAAGGTTTTGCCGAGCATGGCGAAGCCGCCGTTCGCCATATCCCGCGCGCCCAGATGCAGGTTGCTCAGCCATCCCTCCCGGCGTCCATTGCCCCATTCCGCCGCGAGGATCACCAGATCCAGCGTGTGGACTTTTTTGATTTTGAGCCACGATTGTCCGCGCGCGCCCGCCGCATAGGGCGACGATGTCCGCTTCGCCATGATGCCCTCGTGACCGCAGTCGAGCGAGGCGCGTAGAAATTCGGCCGCCACATCGGGCGTCGTTGCGGTCATATGAGGCACCAGGTGCTCCGGCGGCGAAATCGTGCGCAGCATCGTGAAGCGCTCGGCCTGTGGATGATCGATCAGCGGCTGGCCGTCGAAAAAGAGAAGATCGAACCAGACCGGCGTCAGCGGGACTTCGGTCTGGAGACGGTCGAGTTCCACCTTCCGTCCGAAGCGCCGCATCGTGACCTGGAATGGTTGTGGACGTCCATCGGGCGCGAAGCTGATGACTTCACCGTCAAGTATCAGCGAGTCCGCCGCCATTGCGCGAACGGCGTTCACCACTTCCGGGACGGATGCGGTCACGTCGTTGAGGGCGCGGGTGTAGACGCGAACCTCTTCGTTCTGCTTGTGGACCTGGATGCGGGCGCCGTCGAGTTTGTACTCAAGCGCCAGTTCGCCGTCCGATTCCGCGAATGCGGTTTCCACATCCGGCGTTGGTTGGGCCAGCATCGGATGTACGGGCTGGAAGAGCCGGATACTGTACTCCGCGAGGGCGGATTCGCCTGATTCGAGCAGCGAGCGGGCCACGCGCGGGATATCGCCCGCGAGCATGACCGCGCGGCGAATGCGATCGAGCGAAACGTCCGATGCCCGCGACAGCGCGTCCAGAACGATTCCTTCGAGCGCGCCCTGCCGCAAACCGCCGAGGAGGAGCTCGCGGAGATATCGCTGTTCATCGGCGGTGGCGAGGCCAAGCAAAGCCTGGAGTTGCTCCCGTCGCCGCTGCTCGGAGCCCGCGCCTTTCACTTCGGCGAGCGCCGTCAGAGCGTTGTCTACCGCGAGGAGGTCCAGTGTTGGCGTTACCGCGGGCGGGACACCCGCATCCCGGACAGTTGCGTAGCCGATGCCGGTCCGTCCCTGCCGCGTCTCGCCGGAGAGAAACGAAACCAGGATTTCGATCTCTTCTCCGCGCGTTTCTTTCAGCAAATTCGCGAGGAGCTCAGTCTTTTCGAGGCGTTTCGAAGTCGCGGCCACGCGCCGGGACGTTTCCACCACGCTGGCAAGCCGCAGATCCACGATGCCAGTGTTGCACGCACAGGCCCAACAGTAGCGCCCCCGCCAGCAGCAATGTCCCTGGTTCCGGCGCTGCTGTTGCCGCGACGACATTCGCCAGATCCACTTCCGTGTCGCCGTTGCTGAGATGCCGGTAGACTACCTGCCAATCCTGCGGCAACGCCGAGGAGAAATCGCTGAATGCGCCGGTGACGCTGTTCGCCACAAAGATGGGAATATACGTGCCCGTTACGCCGCTGAAATCGTAGTTCCCTACGTCGAGGACGCTGCTCGCTCCGAGGGTCAGAGCGCCATCGAACTGCAGGGCCGAATCGAACGCGCCGTTGTGGAAGGCGATCCAGCGGCCGTTCTGCGTGAATTCGCTCAGATCGGAGCCATCCACAACATAGCTGTCGAGCGCGAGATCCGACTCGAGGATCCGTACGCGGATGCTTCCACCGTCGTTCTCGACGACGCCACCCACCAGGTCCGCGCTGCTGGCTTTGAGTTGCTGGTCGAGCGCCAGTGTTCCCCCGGAGAGCGTATAATCGCCCTCGCCGGTCAGCCCGCCCCCGATCGACATTGTTCCGCCGCTGATCCCGACCGCAGCGCCCGCGTCATTCACGTTCGCCAGGCTGTTCGCGCCGCCTGTGAACGAAATCGTATGAGCCAGAATTCCGCCTGTGACCGCCGCGTCGGAAAGAGAAACGCCATCGAGGGCCACGCCTGCCAGGCTCACGCCGCCGCCGCCCGTAATCGTGCCCCCCGTGATGCTGCTGCCGCTCGCGATTGAAAGCGTCCCGCCAATCTGCTGGATCAAGCCCCCGGTGTTATCCACGGCGCCCGTAATGCTGAGATTGTTGCCGGCGATCGAAGCCATTGTTCCGGCGTTGGCGAGGGAACCCGAAACCGTTCCTCCCTGAATCGTCCCGAGGTTTTGCAGGCTGCCGCCCGTGACCAGGATCGCGGTTCCGGTGGTCGTTCCGTCGATCACGTTGACCCCGCCAATCGATTTGATCTGAGTTGCCGACATCGTAAATCCGCTGGCGGTCGCGCCGTTCATCGCGATGTTTCCCGAGAGTACGCCGCCGGTGATCGAGGTTGCGGTTGCGCCATCTCCCAGCGTGGACCCGTTGATTGTCCCGCTGTTCGTCAGGGTGCCCACGATCATCCCGTTCTTGATCGTGCTGCTGCTCGCCAGCGTGAGTGTTCCGCCGGTTCCGGCGACGGTGGCGCCCGTGTTGGTCAGCGTTCCCTTCAGGGTATTGTCCCCGCCCGTTGCCGTCAGAGTTCCCAGGTTCGTATAACTCCCCGCCAGTGTGGCCTGATTGAGGCTGACGTTTCCGCTGTACTTACCGCCGGTAATCGTCGTCGCCGTAGCGCCGTCTCCGAGAGTGGCCCCGGCAATAGTTCCGCTATTGGTGATGGCTCCCGTCACCACGCCGCCATCGATCGTCGAAGACGCCGCCAGCGTCAGCGTACCGCCGCCGCCGTTGACCGTGCCCTGGTTCGAGAGAGTCCCGGAAATCGTGAGCGTTCCGCTCCCGGTTTGCAGGAGCGCCCCCGCTGCGTTCGTTCCATTCGCCCACGTGCTCGCGCCCGCGTTTGCGGTAATCGTGCCGTTGTTAGTGACCGTTCCGCTCAGGCCGGCTTTATTCAGCAGGATCGCGCCGCTCAGCGTTCCCGCGGAAACCGTGGTCGTTGTGGAGCCATCGCCGAGCGTCAGCGTCCCGCCCGTTTGATCGATCGTTCCATTGTTCACCATCGCGCCCTTGAGGACATTTGCGCCGGCGGTCGACGTGAGCGTTCCATTGTTGGTAATCGCGGTCAGGGTCGCCTTATTCAGGAGAATCTCCCCGCTGAAGACGCCACCCGAGGTCGTGGCGCTGGAACCATCGCCCAGGGTCAGAGTGCCCCCCGTCTGCGCGATTCCGCCATTGTTCGTGATCGTCCCGGTAACGGCATTCGCTCCGGAAATCGCCGTCATCAGCCCTGTATTCTTCGCGCCCGATACAGTTGCTTTGTCGAGACTGATCGCGCCCGTGAGTGTGCCTCCAGTGACCGTGGTTGCAGCGGCGCCATCCCCCAGCGTGAGGTCGCCGCCCCCGTTGCCGATAGAACCGCTGTTCGTGACCGAGCCGGTAATTGTCAGGCTTCCGCCCGTTGTCTGCAGGATCGATCCGGAACTGGTGGAGCCGCCGCTCCAGAGATTGACGCCCGAGGCCGCGGAAACTGTTCCAACGGTGGATGCGCCGCTCGCCGTGGCGTTGTTGAGCGTACTGCCGCTGATTTTGCCGCCGGTAATCGTAGCCGAGTTGGACCCGGCTAGCGCGTCGCCGATCGTCGCATTGGTGAACGACGCCGAACTGCTTCCGCTGAACACACCGAGCAGCGTGCCCCCGGTGATGGATTGGGAGGCATTGACCGACACCGTTCCGGAAGCGCCGTTCACCGTCCCGTTATTTGTGATCGATCCGATAATCTGGAGCGTGCTGCCCGCCGTCTGGAGGGTGGCGCCGCTTGCCACCGTGATGCCCTGAATCTGCGTGCTGCCCGCGGTGGCTTTTCCGAGGCCCGTCAGCGTGGAATTGACGAGCCTGCCGCCCTTCAGTGTGATCGTGCCAGCAAGCGTGCCCCCGGTGATGGTCGCGGTCGATGTGACGCCGCTCAGCGTTCCATTGTTCGTGATGGTGCCTGCCGCGGTTCCACCCGTAACCGTTGCTCCGGACGCGAGCGTCAGCGGACCGCTGGTCCCTCCGAGCGTTCCGTGGTTGGTGACGTCGCCCTGGATCGTCAGGGTCGCCCCGCTGCCGCCGGCGACCGTTCCACCGGAATTGATTGTGCCGCCATTGATCACATTCGAACTGGCCGTCGCGACGTTGTTCGATGAAAAACTTGCCCCCGTGATCGTTGCGCCTTTGAAGTTAGTTCCGCTAAGGGTGCCCCCGGTGATGGCCGCGGAGCCCGCCGTCCCGTTGCCGAAGTTGCCGGAAAGCGTTCCATTGTTTTGAATCGTGCCCAGTCCCGTGCTCGCGCTGACCACCGCGCCGGTATCGATTGTCAGCAGACCGCCCCCCGCCCCGCCGTTGAGCGTTCCCGAAATCGTGACGGAACCCTGGAGGGTTAGATTTCCTGTCGTGGACTGGATCACTCCGCCGGTTGGCGCCGAACCCCCACTCCAGATGTTGTCTCCGCTGAGAGCCGTGACTGTGCCGTTCGCAATCGCGCCGGACACCTTCGCCCCATTGAGTCCGATTGCGCCATAGAGATTTCCGCCGGTGATCGTTGTGGCTGTGCTCCCGTCCCCGAACGAAACTGTTCCCCCCGCGCCCGTGATATTGCCGCCGGTATTGGTGACCGACCCGGCCAACGTCAGCGAACCGCCAACCGATTTCAGATTCGTGCTGTTCCCATTGACGCCGCCGGTCCAGACGTTTGTACCCGAGAACGAAAGGGTTCCTCCCTGAGTTGTCACGGAATGGAGAGTCGCATCCTGGAGATTCAGAGGGGCGGTGGCGCCGCTCGAAAGTTTCGTACTGGTGAGATTCGGGTTATAGAGAGTGAGAACGCCGGTCCCCGATTGCGAAATACTGCTGCTGCTTCCGGTGGCTGTGAGGTTCGTGACGCTGAGCGTGGAACCGCTGCCCGCCGTAAGCCCCGCATTGGTGAGAGATGCGCTGCCGTTCACCGTCAGCGTGGAACCCGAAGCCATGCTGATCGATGTATTGCCGGAGAGCGTCAGCGTATCGAGAACGAGCGTGCCCCCCAGATTTTCGCTGGTCAATCCGCCGCCACTCATCGCGACCGAGCAGGTGGCCGAAGCGCAGGCTGACGCGTCGGGGATGCCGGGGCTTTGCCAGTTGGAGAGCGTGGTCCAACTGGAGCCATTGCCTCCGGTCCACGTATAGTCAATGGAACTTGCGTGCAGCCCGGCCGCCGCGAATACGAGGGCTATTGGAAAGAAATTTCGTTTCATCATGAGGGCTCCGGGTTATTTCGCCTGCGCGATCAGGTTGGCGACAGTCGAGCCTGCGGTCACCGACTCCACAAAAATGATGTGTTGCGCATTCAGCGTCATCTTGTCCGGCGCGTGCCATTCTTTGCCGCGTTTCACCAGGACATTGCGGTTCTGTTTGGTTTCCGGATCCGTCAGGGTCTGCACGTAGAACGCGTCTGTCATGACGGGATAGGGGGTCCCCAGGCCCTGGAGATGACCGAAAAATACAGCGCCCGAATCCAGAAATACTGCCTGATAATCGTTCGTGTCTTTGGCGGCGGCTTCTTTTGGCGACGAAATTCGGTCGCAACTCAATGAAACGAAAGAGAAACCGACCGCGCAGCTCAAAAGCAGAAATTTCCGTAAAATCATGTTCGCTTGAAAGAAGATGCGAAGCGGCAGGGGTTTGTTGGCCAGGCCCGCCAACAAATTCTTTATGGGGTACTGGGGCCCGTGGCAGTACTTTTCTCATAGTTCCCGGCGAGAGCGCGCGCATGCTGGATCGCCCGCCACTGGTAGATCACGCCGAGAACAAAAATCCAATCCGCCGCGCGGCCCAGACCGACCAGAAAATGGATACGCTCCGGATGCGTCGTCATCCACGGCAGAAGCCGCAAGGAGGGAAGCAGCGGCCGCGAGATCAGAAAGAAAACCATATAACGCAGCGAAATGGCGATTTCGCCGCGCCCCACCTCCAGACTGATGCGATGCAGGATGACTCCCAGGATGGCGCTCGCGACGATCGGAGCAGCGTCCGCTATCTGAAGCGCGCGAAACAGGGGATGAGCGGCGCCTGCGTCCGGCATCACATTGTGATTCGCCAACGTGCCGCGCAGGATGACCAGAATGGTGACCACCGTCAGGACATCCGGCCAGCGCAGCCGCACGCCAATGCGCAGCGTGGAATAAGAACGCCACATGGCGATCAGCCCGAGAAGCAGCAGTATCGAATGCGCGACGTTGGGTATCTGGCGAAAGCTCAGCAGCGGATTGGACGCGATGAACATTCCTCCTGTCCAGGTCACCACCGCCTCAAAGACGTAACGAATCGCGGCGGCTCCGCAGCTTGCCGCGATGAGCGTCCACGCCAG
>CAZWTH010000277.1:0-16838 GCA_964636715.1 uncultured Solibacteraceae bacterium
CGGCACGGTGACCGTCATCGACATCGCAGCGGAAAAACTCGTGAAGACCATCAAGGTCGGCCGCCGCCCGCGCAATGTCCTCTTCGCGGCGGATAGCAGGCACGCGTGGGTGAACGCCGAGAACGATGGCTCCATCGGTTACCTGGATACAGTCAAGAACGAACTCATCAAAACAATTCCCCTCGGCAAACCCGGTGAGATCAAGCCGATGGGTATGGCGCTTGCGCCAGACGGCGCGAAGCTCTACGTCAGCACCGGACGTGGCAAGATGGTGTTCGTCATCGATACGGCGACCAACAAGCCGGTGACTTCGTTCGAAGTGGGCCAGCGCCCCTGGGGCATCGCGGTTTCTACCGATGGCAAGACGTTGTACTCCGCGAACGGCCCGTCGAATGACGTTTCGGTGGTGGATCTGACCACCAACACCGTCTTGCGGAAAGTTCCGGTGGGTCAGGGCCCGTGGGGCGTGATCGTTCTGAATCGATAGTGAAGATGAATCGATAGCAAAGATGAGCGCCGAAGCTGCAAAATCGCTGACTTTCCCGATCGCGCAATCGGCGCGTTCCGGAGGTCCTTCCTCTCTCGAAGAGCAGGTCATCTCGCTCTTCGATCAGTTCCGCGCCCCTCTGCTCCGTTACCTCTGCGGATTTCAGATTCCGGTCCAGGACGCCGAAGAAGTCCTGCAGGAAGTGTTTCTCTCCCTCTTCCAGCATCTGCGGCAAAACCGGCCCGATGCCAATCTCCAGGGCTGGATTTTCCGGGTCGCCCACAACCTCGCGCTCAAAAGCCGGCTGCGGGGAAAACGCCATGCGGACCGCTTCAGCTATGCGCCGGAAGCGACGGCCCTCGCAGCCGACCAGTCGCCCGGCCCGGAAGAAGCAGCCGCCGCCCGGCAGCGCCAGGACCGCCTGCTGGCCGTGGTTCGCGCGCTGCCCGAGCAGGATCAGTTCTGTCTCTCCCTCCGCGCCGAGGGACTCCGTTACCGGGAGATCGCCGAAGTGCTCGGCATATCGCTCGGTGCTGTAGCAAATTCGATCGAAAAGTCGATGGTCCGCCTCATGCGGTCCGAGGGGAATTCGAATGTCTGACTATCATCTGTCTGAACAGGAACTCATCCTGGCGGCCGATGGCGAATTGCCGGCGCGCCGCAAAGCGGAAGTCGCCGCGCATCTGGAAGCCTGCTGGCCGTGCCGCGAACGCATGCAGTCGCTCGAAGGAACAATCACGGAGTTTGTGCGCGCCCGCAATCGCGAGCTTGGTTCGCAACTGCCCTCCGCTGACGGGCCCCGCGCTCTCCTGCGGACGCGTCTCGCGCAAACAGCCGCGCAACCCGTTCCCGGCCGTTCCTTCACGTTGCCGATTGCATCCTGGGGCCGCATGGGTATCGCCGCGGGCGCATTTGTCGCGGTCTTCGTCGGCATTGTCATTACGTTCGCGGCCCGCGTGAACGCAGAAGCCAAACCTCGCCCCATGACGACCGGCGAAACCCGCCCCATCACTTTGCGGGAAGTCTGCGAGTACGAAAGGGCGGAAGTGATCTCGCGCGACATCCCCGAAGACAAACAGCGCGCCGTCTTCGCCATGTACGGCATCAAATCCCCCAAGCCCGGCGAGTTCGAAGTCGATTACCTGATCACGCCCGATCTCGGCGGCGCCGAAACAGTGCGGAATCTCTGGCCGGAACCCTACTCGGCCCGCTGGAACGCGCGCGTGAAGGATCAGCTCGAGCAGAAACTCCACGAACTGGTCTGCTCCGGCAAACTGGATCTCCCGACCGCCCAGCACGATATCGCCGTCGACTGGATCGCCGCCTACAAGAAGTACGTCTCCGCGAACTCCCGTTAAAAGACGGCTGCTCTGCCAGACTGCTATTCTCTGCGGGATGGAGACGGTCAACGATCCACGGTATAACTTCGACGCCGACCACCCCGTTCACGACGTCGCCACGCTCCACGGCCACTTTTGGTCAGAAGAAGCGCCTGTCGAAGACTTCCTCTCCGCCTTACACGATTGGCGCGGTCATGAGCGAGTTCATCCCGCTGCATAAACGCCGCCGTCGCCGACGCGGACGTCGTTTCCTTCGTCCTCAGAAATCACCCGGATCTGAAGATCATCTCGCACGCTGGCGTGGCCTAAGGTCCAAACCCGCGATTCATATCCCACACCGGATAGTGCGGCAAACACCCCGCCGGATCCCGCACAAAATTCCGATTCTGCGTCACAATATCCCGCCTGCGCTGCAACGCGGCCGCCGCCATCGTACGCCGCCCGAGCGCAGGCGCATCCCCACCCGCGCGCACCACTCCCGGCGGCGGAGTCAGCCCATCGGCAATCTTCGGGAAAAGTCCATCGATCAACCCCCGCAGTTCCCCACAATCCCAACGCGTCTCCATCTCCGCCACAAACGATTGATAGAAATACCGCGCCGCCAACCCGCGAGCGTTCAGATTCACAGCCTTTCCGCGCCCAGCGCCTTTCAGCGGCTCGACAGTGACATACGGCTTCACCTGCCATCCGATCGCGCATGACTCCGGCGCAACCCCAGTCAATCGCGCAAGCTCACTCACCGGAACCGGCTCCTCACCGAGCACCCGAATCGTATTCGCGCAGATCTCAATCGGCAACGAAGCCTGCGAATGGAACTCTTCCCCAACGCGCCGCAACGCAAGCGCGAGCGATTCCGCCAGCCCCGCCTGAACGCCGGTAATGCCCCGCAGCGCCGCCAGCAGCCGCTTCATCCGCCGCTCGCCAAATCGCGCGCTCCATCGTTCGTCGATCACCCCGAACAGCGGCGGCCAGTTCTCCACCGCCGCCACCCCCATCGGCGTCAGCTGAACGGCCCAGTCCCCGCGAATCCCGCGCCCGCTCCCGAAACCATCGCGAGCCTCCTGCCCGAACGAGATGAAATACCACCGCTCCAGACATCCAAGCTGAAACCGCACTCGCTCCATCGCGAGCCCCGCGCGCGCCGCCAGATCCTTCACCGATACCCCGCCCTCCGCCACGAACCGCAGCAGATCGTTCCACACCGAAAGCGAGAGACGCGCCCCCGCAAAACCGGCCGCGGCCAGCGCGCGCTCGAACTCGTTATCGAACTCGACCGTATAAGCCACCAGCGCCTGCGAGAGAAGCGCGGAAGTGGGCCGCGGCGGACGATCTTCCATAGAAGTATTGAATATCATGGCCCTATGCGGCTCATCCGTGTTCTGCTTTACGTCAAAGATCTTCCGCGAATGATTCAGTTCTACAGCGCGATCCTCGGATCCGAGCCCTCTTACGCCGAAGATCAATATGTGGATTTCGAGAGCGGCCGTCTCGCTCTTCACGCAATCCCCGGAGAAATCGCAGACCACAGCACGACACCCCACCCACGCGAAACCACGCCAATCCGTCTCACATTCCTGGCGGACGACCTGAGCAATGCAACTTCGCGCGGAAACATTTTCGAAATCGCCGTGCAGGAACCGCGCCCACTGTCATAGACTGAATTCCATGAAGGGTAACCCTAAGGTCATTGCCGCGCTCAACGAAGCGCTCCGCGAGGAACTCCTCGCCATCAACCAGTACTTCCTTCACGCCGAAATGTGCGAGAACTGGAAATACGAACGCCTCGCCCAGCACATCAAGAAGGAATCCATCGACGAGATGAAACACGCCGAGGCCCTCATCGAGCGCATTCTCTTTCTCGACGGCATCCCCAGCATGACCGATCCCATGACCCTCAGCATCGGCGACAACGTCAAATCCCAGCTCGAAAGCGACCTCAAGCTCGAAATCGAAGCCGTCGCCATGTACAACCGCTTCGTCAAACTTTGCCAGGAAGAAGCCGACAACGCCTCCCGCGAACTCTTCGAGCGTCTCCTCAAAGATGAAGAGGGACACGTCGATTGGCTCGAAGCCCAGATTCACCAGATCCGTGAGATCGGCTACGAGCGTTACCTCTCCCAGCAGATGCGCGAACCGGCTTAATTTCAGCCACTTAGCTGCTTCTGTGCCACTCCGCCCACACGGCAAATAAAAGGCGAAAATAAATCTTCAAAAATCGTCCGGAACTGCTATAATCGCCTTACACATGGACGAAAAAGAGAAAGCACGCGTTTTAGATCAGACTCTCGGACAGATCGAAAAGCAGTTCGGCAAAGGCTCGATTGTACGGCTCGGATCGAAAGAAACCATCGTCCCCATCGCCGTGATCTCCTCGGGCGCGATCTCGATCGACGCGGCCCTCGGCGCCGGCGGCTTCCCCCGCGGCCGAATCTGCGAAATTTTCGGGCCGGAATCCTCCGGTAAGACCACCATTTCGCTCCAGGTCGTCGCCGAGGCCCAGAAGCGCGGCGGCATGGCGGCGTTCATCGACGTGGAACACGCCCTCGACCCCATCTACGCCCGCAAACTCGGCGTCGATGTCGATAATCTCCTCGTCTCTCAGCCGGATTACGGCGAACAGGCGCTCGAAATCACCGCGGCGCTGGTCGCTTCGGGATCCATCGATGTCCTCGTGGTCGATTCCGTCGCCGCCCTCGTCCCCAAAGCCGAACTCGAAGGCGAAATGGGCGACTCCCACATGGGCCTCCAGGCCCGCCTGATGTCCCAGGCGCTCCGCAAGCTCACCGGTATCGTCTCCAAGTCCAAAACCTGCCTGATCTTCATCAACCAGATCCGCGACAAGATCGGCGTCATGTTCGGCAGCCCGGAAACCACCACCGGCGGCCGCGCCCTCAAGTTTTATTCTTCGGTGCGCATCGATATCCGCCGCATTGCGGCTATCAAAGACGGCGATACTGTCGTCGGCAACCGCACCAAGGTCAAGGTCGTGAAGAACAAGCTGGCCTCGCCGTTCCGCGAAGCCGAGTTTGATATCGTCTACGGCGAGGGCATTTCGAAGGAAGGCGACCTCATCGATCTCGGCGTCGCCAACAGCGTGATCGAAAAGAGCGGCTCGTGGCTCAGCTATAAAGGCGAGCGCATCGGTCAGGGCCGCGAAAACGCCCGCCAATTCCTCAAAGATAACGCCGATATCCGCAACACCATCGAGACCGAAGTACGCCGCGCCCTCGGCCTAATCCGCTCCGAACCCGCGGTCAACGGAACCGCCGCCGCTTCTCCCATGCCGGCTCCGGCAGCGCCCCCGCAAAAAGCCGTCCCCATGACGGCTCAGCGAGGCCGCTAATAGAAAGAGGGCGCGCCGTTGAACGGCGCGCCCTCTCTGTTTTCAGATATCCGGTTCGCCTACCGCGCCGCAAGCATCCGCGGAGCAACAGCGCCCACCGGCATCGGCCGCAACGCCGGCTTCACCCCCGGTCGCGCCGCCGGAGCCATCCGCGGCTTCTTCATCTGATTGATCACCGCCTCCAGCTGCGCTTCCGGCACGCTCAGCGTAATATTCACATTCACGCCATCCGCCGTTACCTTCAGCCCCTGCATCAGCTGCGCCAAAGCGGCAATATTCGGATCGTTCCCCGCGCCCGCCATCGCCGCGATCGAAGCAATCGCCTGCACCACATCCGCCAGCGACTTCGCCGTCTGCGCGTCCACCGTCACCGCCTGCCCGGTGATCACCACCGTGTCGCCGAACTTGACGCCGCCATTCGATCCCACAATTCCCTTGAACATCTGCGCCATCTGGGAAAGCCCCGCCGCCCCGCCAGGCGCGGCCCCACCGGGTCCACCCGCCAGTCCCGGCATCAGCGCCGAAATCGAATTGGTCGTCACCGCCCACGCATCGTTATTCAGGCTGAGGTTCTGTACCTGCGTCGCCAGCGCCGGATTGATCGCATTCGCATGGGAAGACCGGTCAATCGCCGCCTTCACCGAATCCACATCGCCCAGAATCGCAATCGAGTTCCCCATGAACCCAACCGCTTCCTGATGCTGGTTCTCCGTCTTACCCAAAACGAGTTTGGCCCCGTTATAATCCTCAGTCGATGAGCCGGACGATTTCGCCGTCAGAGCCGCCGTCAACTGGTCCACATTGAAAGTCCCCAGCGCCAGCACCAGCCCGCTCGGCTTATCGAGACTCCCGGACGTCGCCGCCAGGATCTCCGTCACATCGTGCCGCGGGTCGAACCCGGTCGCCGTGATGAACTCCTGAAGACGGTCGTTGGCGGAGAGCGTCAGTTGATTCAGCACATACTGGCCGAACGGCGTGATCTCCGCGTTCGTCACATTGACGCCCGCCAGCGTGCTGGCGTCGGGCATCACGAGGTTCATCAACCGGGGATCGGCCCCGTTCGCCCCCGCGCAAAGCAGCGCCGAAAGCGCCAGACCGGCAGTGAGACAGGTAGTTCGCATCATGTTTCTCCTTTTATGCTAGCGCGGAATCGGCGCCTCTAATCCACCAGACGGCTGGCAGCCCCGAATATTACAAGACAAACCCCAGGGTTATTTTCTCTATGAATTCCGGAGAAAATTGCGCTGTAACGCACAGAAAACAATTGGCAACCACGTTAGGCTGGAAAAGTAGGCTTGATGACTCGTTTATTGGTTCCCCTCCTCTGGGTTGGGGCAGTTGGGGGATGGGCGCAAATGCCGTCCGTCACCCTCGCAACTCCCGCAAACTCTTCCATTTCCGGCCAGCCTCTGGCCCTCACCGCGACCGTCGCTGGCGCCCCGCCGACGGGGTCCGTCGCGTTCTACGACGGGATAACCCTGCTTGGCAATGCCCCGGTTTCGAACGGTCAGGCGACCATGACCGCGATTCTCTCCAGCGGCGGCGCCCATGCGCTTCGTGCTCGCCTCGTTGAGTCCGGGTCCGCTGAAAGCATCTCCCCCGTTCTGCCGCACCTCGTAAGCACTGTCCCTGCCCAGACATTCGGCGTCCCCACCGCCTACCCAACCCCAACATCGGACGGGACGTCGCCGCATATTGCGACGGCGGATTTCAACAGCGACGGCCTTCTCGATATCGTCGCCAATAACGGCACAATCCTCCTCGGGAACGGAGATGGAACCTTCCGGCAGGGAGGCAATTATGCAAACAACACCAGTGCCTATGCTGTGACCGTGGCGGATTTCAATCGTGACGGCAAACCCGACTTTGCCGCCGCAACCGCAAACGGCGGCGTCCGCGTATGGCTCAACAACGGAGACGCTACGTTCCAGATCCTGCCACAACCCGCGACAAACGCTGGCGGCGAAGATCTCAAATCCGGCGATTTTAACCACGATGGAATTCCCGACATCGCTGTCGCCACCCGGCAGGGCGACGTAAAAGGCGTGGGAATCATGATTGGGGTAGGAGACGGAACATTCCGTCCGCCCGTTTATTACATTGCGGGCACTGCCCTCAACATTCTCGCGCTCGCGGATCTGGATGGCGACGGAAACACGGACGTGATCGCAATGGGCTCCGAACAATTTCCCGGGATGTACATCCTGCTGGGTTCGACCGACGGCACATTCCGAAGCGGAGCATCGTACGGCGCTGCGTTTCCGAAATCCATGGCCACTGGCGATTTCAATCACGACGGGAAAACCGACGTGATGGTCCTCAGCAGGACAGTCAGCTATGGCACGAATTTCCTCGAAGTCTATCTGGGTAACGGCGACGGTACGCTCTCGCAGCAGCCCTGGCTCACCCCGCGGGCATTTGAGGACGGCTTTTTCGTGCATCACGTCATCGCCGACGTGGATGGCGACGGCAATCCGGATGTCGTGAGCGTGGCCAACGGAACCGCTGCTACGGTCTACATGGGAACGGGCGACGGAACATTTCGCGGGGGCGTTAATTTTCCCGCAGGCTCCAACGCCTGCGCGATTGCCGCCGGAGATTTCAATGGCGATGGCCGCATCGATCTCGCGGTCACCAATGGATCAAACGTCCAGATCCTCCTCGCAGGCACGGGCGACTTTCCATCCGTTACTACCACCAGCGTCCCGGATGCGCGGGGCGGCGTGTCTTACTTATTCCCGCTCGAAGCAACCGGCGGCGTCACCCCCTACGCCTGGACACTCACGACGACCGCTATGAGCCCGGTCGATCTGACGGGGGACGGCAAGCTGTCCGGCAAACCGCCAACTACTGTCACAGCCGGTACTTACCCTTTCACCGTGATGGTTGCCGGACCGAATGGGCCGGGTTTCTATTCCAGCCAGATCCTTTCAATGAAGGTCGCGGCGGCATTCCTGATCGATTCCACCACAACAAGCGCTGGCTTGGTCGGCAAAGCTTATTCCGATAAACAGCGCGTAACTGGCGGAACACCGCCCTACGGCAACTGGAAAATTGTGGATGGCGCCCTGCCCCCAGGCGTCACACTGGATTCGGCTTCCGGCGTAATGAGCGGAACTCCGACAACTGCCGGCGCGTTTCCATTAACGCTGACTGTGGATGACAGCGCGGGAATCACTTCGCTTCCGGCGCAAGTAACGCTCGCAATCAAACCCGCGGTCGGAATTTCGCCATCGTCTCTGCCAGACGCCGTCATCGGGGTTGCTTACTATGTACCGCTTGCCGGCACAGGCGGATTCGGGGAGTACGGCGACTGGTCTCTGAGTTCCGGCGCACTCCCCCCTGGCTTGACCTTCGATACAACGCTGGCTGTGATCAAAGGAACCCCCACTTCCGCCGCCGGCAGTCCATTCAACTTTTCGATTTCGGTCACAGATCTCCCACTCAACACGGCGCAGCAGACATTCACGCTGAACGTGGTGGACCCCATTCCGGCTTCACCGGTCTTAACGGTCTCGGCCAACCCCGCGACTTACGGAACACCTCTGACGCTGACCGCGAATGTGAACGGCGCACCGACGCCTTCCGCGGCAAAAGCCACGTTCTACGATGGCATGACCGCGCTCGGAACAACAACCGTCAATTCCGGTACAGCCTTGCTCACGATTTCGTCGCTGAGCGCTGGCGAGCATTCGCTCTGGGCCCGCATCTTCGGCGGCGATTTTGCCCCCACCGTTACCCCGCCTGTCCGTCAGGTCGTCCATTCAGTTCCGGGCACCTCGTTTGAAGCTCCAGTCCTCTACAGTCCCGGAAACCAGTGGGTTCTGACCGGGGATTTCACTGGGGACGGTAAGGCCGATATCGCAACCTCCACAAGCGTTCTTCCAGGCAACGGCGATGGAACGTTTGGAAGTCCCATTACCTACAGCGTCGGGGGCAATCAGGTGGCGTTTGCGATGGGCGACTTCAACGAAGATGGAAGACCGGATCTCGTCAACGTCACGACGGCCGGGGTTCAGGTATTCCCCGGAATTGGCGACGGAACCTTCGGGAAGCCGGTCACGAATCCCGGCTTCGGCGCCGTCGCGCTCGCGGATTTCAACGGCGACGGACACCTCGATTTCATCGTGGCCAACGCCGGAAATCTCCTCCAGTACAACGGCGTCGGCAATGGCGCATTCCAGCCCTCCACCATAATTGACTCGGGACTTTCGCAAAATGTTCAGCTTGCGGCTGGTGATTTCAATGGCGACGGCATCGCCGACATTGCGATTCTGCAAGGTCAGCTTCATCGGCTGGATATCCTGCGCGGCAACGCGGATGGCACGTTTGCGCTCTCATCCTCGCAGACACTGGCGGCCGACTATGTGGGATTCACATTATCGCTGGTGGTCACCGATCTGAATCGGGACGGCAAGCCCGATCTTGTTGTCGGGGGAGCTAGCGTCGCGGTTCTCATCGGGAAGAGCGATGGCGCGTTCCAGCCCGCAACTGAATATTTGCTGAACGGAGGCGCCGATCCGGTCCTGGTCAATGACTTCAATGGTGACGGGATCCCTGATATCGCATCAACAGGCGGCTCCGACGAATCCATCGACATCCTGACAGGCAAAGGAGACGGTACGTTCGGGGCGGCCGTCAGCTACGCAGCGCCGTACGGCGAATTCAGTCTGGTCGCCGCCGATTTCAACGGTGATGGAAGCGTGGACCTGGCAACGTCGATTTCGCCGGTGACCGGCATTACGCCAGGAGGAATCGGCGTACTACTGGCGAATCAGGGCGCAGCCGGTCATGTCCTGACCATCTCGCCGGCCTCCCTGACCGTTGATACCGAATACCCGAACAACGCAACTCAGCCTGTCACTCTCACCTATCAAAGCAACTCGTCCCAGCCGCCAACTTTGGCGATTACCTCGACAAGTACTGGAGTGCGCCCGGCTGCTGACACCGGACCGATGACGCTGTCTTCCCAAAGCGGCGGTCTCTACACATGGACTAACACCGTCAACGTAACGGCGTATTCAACCTATTTCGATGCGGGAAGCACCACACAGGCGGCTGTGACTTTCAGTGTGGGCGGCCCGCCCGCCACGCTTCCCGTTACGGTGAACATATCGCCCTTTTCGAACCCCGCGGCTACCGGCATTGCGAACGCGGCCAGCGGGGGGCAGGCCACTCCCTCCGTTGTCGCTCCGGGCAGCTATATCGCGATTTACGGAACCGATCTCGGCGCCAATGCTGTCCCATCAGCCGCTTCACTGCCGCTTCCCACCTTGCTGAACGGCGCGCGGGCAACTCTCGGCGGATTGCCCATGCCGCTGCTCTATGCCGCCAACGGTCAGATCAACGCGCTGGTGCCGCAGGGGCTCTCGCCCGGCGCTTCTTATCCCCTCGTCATCACGAGAGCGCTGAAATCGTCGTCTCCCGTGCCGCTGCGCGTCAATGCGCTTCAGCCCGGAATCTATACAGTCGATACGTCTGGCTCCGGAGCCGCCGTCGTCACGAACGCAGCCACCGGGCAGTTAATCTCGTCCACGAACCCCGCGCGCGCCGGCGACAATCTCGTCATCTACTGCAACGGCCTTGGACTCGTTCATGGACCTTCCGGCGAAGCTGGCCCTGCGGACGGCGCCGCCGCTCCCCTCGACAAACTATTCCGGACAAACGCAACCGTTTCGGTGGTTCTCGGCGGCGTGTCCGCGCCGGTCTCATTCGCGGGACTCACTCCAACCCTGGCCGGACTCTATCAGGTCAATATCCAGGTCCCGCAGGGAACCCAAACGGGCGATGCCGTGTCTCTCTCTATGACAGCGACCCTTTCGGACCTGCCCGCGACAGCCATATCGAATCAGGTCACCATCGCGATCCGCTAATGTCACTGAAAATTCAACTGCCACTCCGGCAAAATGTCTGCTATTTTGCAAAGATGCGAAAGACATTGGCCGCAGTCCTGATCTGTACCGCGGCATCGCTGACTGCCGCCGCCCAGTCCGAGCGCGATTTTTCCGGTTCCTGGAAGCTCGACCGCTCCCGCGGCAGCATCACCGATACCTCCGTCCCCGCCGATCCCTCCATCCGTGTGGAACAGTCCGCCACGTCGGTCACCGTCATCGCCGACTCACCGAGCGGCGGTCCAGCCTCCATCTCCATCTACCCGCTCGACGGCCGCTCCCAGAAATACCAGACCGGCGACCTCCAGAAAAGCGCGGCCACGAAATGGGAAGGCGACGCCCTGCTCGTCAACATCATCGTCAGCGCACCGTCCTCGAACTACACCGTCTTCGAGCGCTGGAGCAAATCGCGCGACGGCGGCACTCTTACTGTCGAGCGCGACGTCACCCGCCCTTCCGGAGAAACCGAATCCGTCCTCATTTACCGGAATCCGTCGGCGGCCGCGGCGCCCGCCCAGGCGCCCCGCCAACAGCAGACGCTGCTGACGCGTCCCGCGCCCCCGCCGCCTCCGGCCCTCAACGAATACGTCGTGCCAGCCGGAACCCACATCCTTCTGCGCCTCACCAACGCCGTCAACACGAAGTCCACTGTCGCCGGCGATCGCATCTATCTCGAAACGGCCGTCCCGGTCTTCATCAACGGCCACCTCATCATCCCGCAGGGAAGTTACGTCAATGGCCGCGTGGCAGATGCCAAATCCGCCGGCCGGGTCAAAGGCAAAGCCGAGCTCGCGCTCGAATACGATTCCATCACCCTCCGCACCACCGGTATCTCGCGCGACCTCCGCTCGCGGCCCGATAGCGTCGACACCGTCGGCAATCTGAACAAATCCGAAGGCAAAATCGAGAGCGAAAGCAGCAAAGGCGAGGATGCCGGACGCGTCGCCCGAACCACCGCCGTCGGCGCCGGCGCGGGAACCATGATTGGCGCAGCCGCGGGACACATGGGCGCGGGCGCCGGACTCGGCGCAGCCGGAGGAGCCATCGCCGGCCTTGCCAGCGTCTTCGGATCTCGCGGAAAACAGGTCGTCCTGCCCGCCGGCACAACCATGGATATGATGCTCGACCGCGATCTCCATTTCACGGATGACGATCTCCGTCCAAACATGCGTTGAGCCTGTCTACAGCAGAGTCCCGTAATTACTGGCGAAATAAACCAGCGGTTTGCCCTCGCGGTAACCCGCGCGCAGAACCTCGCCGATCAGCACCACATGATCCCCCGCCTCGAACCACCGCGTCGTCCGGCATTCCAGTTGCGCCAGCGAGCCATCGAGCAGCGGCACGCCCGACTCCGCCTCGCGCCAGTCCACGCCATGAAACCGGCTCTCCGAAATCGAAGCGAAGCGCCGCGAATGCTCTTCCTGATGTTCCGCCAGTATATTGATCGCGAAATGCGTGCTCTCGAGAAAATGCCCCAGCACGCCGCTCCGCAGATCCAGACACACCATCACGAGCCGAGGGTCGAGTGAAAGGGAAGAGAACGAACTGATGGTCACGCCATGCGGATGCCCCTCGGCATCCCGCACCGTGATGACGGTCACGCCTGTGGGAAAACGTCCGCAGACGCGCCGGAACAGCGTGGAGTCGACCGTCTCCAGAGGCGTCACAACTCCCGTTTCCAGCTTATTTTCCATAGCCGGGCGTACTCATTTTAACACCGGGTTGACGAATAGAGCCTGAAAATCCGGCCGCTTCCACCGGATACCAATTCCGCCTCTCGGGACGGCACAATCCCGCCACGTCGAAAGGCCGAATCGCCTCCAGAATTTCCTCTCCCAGCCCTTTCTCGCCACGCCTCACCCGTTCGCACAACCGCGCGCTCGCTGGACCGAACACCGGATCGTCACACAGCAAAAACGAGGACGCCATCTCCTTCCGGCCCATCCGCCGCGCCGTTTCCGCGAAGGTCGCCGCCGCGAAATACAGCAGCGACACTCGCGCGAACAGCGGGAAGTCGTTCATCGAAGCATAGAGGGCGCCGATCAGCCTCGCCGTCGCGCACAACTCCTCATCGGTGCGCTTCGCGTAAACTTCCGCTTCCCACGAACCCGCCAGCATCTCGCCCAGCCGCGCGACGCCCAACAGCGTTAACGGAAATCCAGTCGAGAGCAACGGATCGATGAATCCCGCCGCCGATGGCAGCATCGCCCAACGGCGCCCCGCAATCGCGCTCGTCCGGAAAGAAAGCCGTCGCGCATGTACGAATGGCAGTTCCGTCTTTGTGCCCGCGAATTGCGCCTTCACTGCTGGCAGCGCATCCAATAGCCGGTCCCAGGCCGCGGCGCCCTCCGCAAATCCAAACCGCCCGGCGACTTCATCCGTTGCCGCCACGCCCGCGCTCGTCAGACCGTTGTTGAACCGCAGCACCCAAATCCATCCGCCATCGAACACATGATGCAGCGCCGCGTCGTCCGGCGGATACGGCATCCCCGGTTCCTCACCCACCAGCCCCACATTCGAAAAATGCGAATAGAGCGCCTGCGTCTTCGGATAGTCCGGAAATCCCCGATCCGCCAGCCCCAACGCGCGATGCAGGAATCCCCGCGGTCCCGACGCATCCACCAGAAACCGCGCGCGGAATCCGTCCACCTCCACGCCATCCTCGCTTTCCCGAAAATACGAAAGCGCAGTCCGGTCGAAATACTCCACTCCCATCGCCTGCGCTTCTATCACCAGAAAATGATCGAAATGCGCGCGATACCAGTGCGTGTCGGAAGCCGCATCGTTCGGACTCGCCGCCACCAGCAGCGGACGCTCCCCCGCCACTTCTGGATGCGGATAAAAACTGAACCCGCGCTTCAGCCCGCAAGCCAGCTCAGGATAAGTCTTCTGCCACGTCCCCCACTTCGCGAGTGCCTTCAATCGCGGCAGATCGTAGCGCTCCGCAATCTCTTCCAGCAACAGATTCGAAAGCGGCGTCGTCGATTCCCCAATGGCAAACCGCGGATGCGTCCCCTTCTCGATCATCACGACCGACAGCCCCAGCCGCCGCGCAATCATCGAGAGCAGCGATCCGCCGAAACCGGATCCAACAACAATCAAATCGAAGCGCTTGCTCACTGCGTCAGATTCAACTCCCGCAAACGCTCCAGCCGGCCCGCATCATCCGAACGCACGTCCCACAAATCCACAAACACCCGCCCCCGCCGCAGCCCGAGCCCATACTCGAACGCCGCCTCCAGCGTCTCCAGCCGAGGCGGCATAAACGCCAGTTCCTCCATCGCCCCATTCCCGCCCCGCGTCGGAATCAAAGTAATCGCCGTCGCCCCGCAATCGAACGCAAAATCCACTGACCGCGCCGCCCACTCCACCGCCTCGTCCTCCTGCATGAACGGAGGCTTCACCAGAATGAACACCCGCAGATCAATCGCGTTCGCTCGCAGAAAATCCGCCGCCACGCGAAACTGCTGCACCGTCATCCGCTTATTCAGCTTCGGCAAAATCTCCGGATGCACCGTCTCCAGCCCCATCGCCACTTCCAGCGGACGCCCCACCAGATCGCGAAACCGCAAGGCAGCCCCACCCACCAGCGCCGGATGATTCTCCACAATCACGCGCTCAAACGAACGAACCCGCTCCGCAATCGCGGCGTAATCTTCCACTGGAATCGCCCGCGGATCGAAAAAGCTCCCGCTGTTATAAAGCTTGATCTGCCGCGCCGCAGGCAACCGCGCCAGCGCATAATCGATCTGTTCCGGAATCGCCCCCGCCGGCACACTCTCCCCCAGCGTGTTCTTCCACAGATCGCACATCAGGCATCGCCACGGACATTCGCGATTCGTCAGAAACACCGTAGCCACCGGTACTCGCTCGCCGTCCTTCGACCGCTCCTCTTCCATGAAGAACGCCCACGGCCGCCGCGGGTCGAGTTCCGCCCTCTGCCCACGCCGCCCCACGATCCAACGATCGCGCTCCGCCGCGGACTCCGGATAAACAGCCGGCATCATCGGTACAACGAAAGGAATTGCCGCCGGTAATCCGCCTCGCGATAGGGCAGCTTCTCGCGTATCACTTCCTTCGGCGCCGCGCCATGCTGGAACCGCCGCTTCTCGAACACCGGCATATCGAATCCAGTCACAGCCTTCACGCCGCGCGCCACAATATCGCCCTTCAGCGAATACAGCGTCGGCACGTCGTAATTCGTCAGTTCGATAAAGGGAATCGCCTCGCTCACCGCAATCACCGAAGGCCGCGTAAACGGACTGAACCCCGTAAACCCGCAGTGATGCCCCGTGGCATACGTCCGCGTATAAGACCGGCTCAGCCCGCCGCTGTAAGTCAGCGAGTGCTTGATCTTCCCCACGCCCCAGCCTTCCTGGTAGAGCATCTGGTTGTGAATCACGCTCCGAATCGTCAGTTCCGGATTCTCCTCGATCGGATAATCCTTCAGATTCTCGTCCCCGCCATCGCCATCCACCAGATATTTCCACTCCGGATACCGCGTGCGAATCCCCCGGCACAGCGCCAGCGCCATCGTGGCCGATTCGATATCGAGCGGCTTATAATCCTCCACAATCCGAATCGTCTCCTCGGCGTTGAGCGAAGACGCCTCCGCCTCAATCGGCTCCAGAAACAACCCCAGCTTCAGCCGCTCCAGAAATTCCCGCGCCTGATTCACATCCGGCCCGTTCCCCAGATCGAGCGTGAACGCCTTCAGCCGCGCCGGGCTGATCCCCAGCTTCAGCAGCACGTGATACGTCACCACGAACACGCTGCCGCTGTCGATCCCGCCCGAAAAGCAACACCCGATCGGCTCCTTCTCCGGCAGATTCGCAACCCACTGCGTAATCTCATTTGCCAGCGCCCCGATATACGCCTCGCCGATCTGGTCGAGATCCATCGGCAGCGTCCCCAGCTTCGGATCGAAAAACCGCGTGTACACCGGGTCCGGATCCGGACACCCGATCAGTTCCAGATGCGTCACATGATGCGCCGGAACCATCCGCGTATAGCTCGGATGAAACTGCTCGCCAAGACCCTCGGCATCCAGCCACGCTTTGATCGTGTCGATCCGGTGCGCCACCACCAGTGCCGGACCCTCCGCGCGCTTGGCGAGGAAATACCGCATCGGCCGGTCGAGCGACCGCGCCATCTTCACCGTCTTCCCCTGCCGAGCCACCAGCGCGAACGATCCCTGAATCTGCTGCGCCGCCTCCGGCCGCCGGAAAATCAGATCCTTCGCCTCTTCCACCGACAGGTTGTAAATCTGATTCGCCCCAGGCTCAGTCAGATCGACCACGCGCTCAACGTACTCGTGCATAACTGCATAATAGAAGAGCACTATTTACGGAAGACAGCCCCCTTGCAACAATTAATTCAGATGGCCGCCTGCCACCAAAATTGTGGGGCGGGCCTTCAGGCCTGCCGCAGGGCTTCTGCCCGGCGCGGAACTCCCGGAATCTTTCAGGCGTTGGCTTTCATTGCCGTGCTGATCCTCACCGCCTGCGGTACCCACAAAGGCCTTCCCGAAGCGAACTCGCCCGAATACACGAATTTCCTCCGCCACTTCTACATCGGCCTCGCCGGCCTCCAGACCGGCGCCGACGATCCCGCCCGGGAAAACCTGACCCAGGCAACCCAGCTCGCCCCCGGCGAGCCCGCCGCCTTCGCCAACCTCGCCGTCCTCGCGCTCCGCCAGCAGGACTACGAATCAGCCCTCCGGTACGCCAATCAGGCCCGCCAGCTCTTCCCCGATCACGATTTCTTCGAAAACCTCC
>CAZWTH010000278.1:0-13230 GCA_964636715.1 uncultured Solibacteraceae bacterium
CGCCGCGCCGGTGCTCGAGCCGAAGAAGACCACCACGTTTTCGTTCAAAGCGCCCACGACCCCGGCCCAGTACGTCATTATTTGCACCTTCCCCGGCCACTGGAAGACAATGAACGCCGTCCTCAACGTAGTGGCGAAGTAGCAGTTCGACATGGCGGCGCGAGTCATCGTCCGGGATCTGCGAAAGCGTTATGGCGGCGTGGAAGCGCTGCGCGGCGTCAGCTTCGAAGTGAACGAAGGCGAGATTTTCGGATTACTGGGTCCAAACGGCGCGGGGAAAACCACCACGGTGGAATGCGTTGTTGGGCTGCGCGAGCCGGATGAGGGTTCCATCGAACTGCTCGGCATCGACGCGCGGCGCAAGCCCGCCGAAGTTCGCGAAAAGATCGGTGCGGCGCTTCAGACCACTTCGTTACAGGATAAGATCACGCCCCGCGAGGCCATCCAGGTCTTCGGGGCTTTTTATCGTGAGCGCGCCGGCACGCAGGCGCTGCTGGAACGTTTCGCTCTCACGGAAAAAGCCGACGCCGCGTTCGATACGCTTTCCGGCGGGCAGCGGCAGCGGCTGGCGCTGGCGCTCGCGTTCGTGAATAATCCCCAGGTTGTATTTCTGGATGAGCCAACCAGCGGTCTCGACGCTCACGCGCGGCGGGAACTGCACGGTGAAATTTTGCGGATGAAGAAGGACGGCTGCACGGTTCTGCTCACCACGCATAACGTGGAAGAGGCCGAGCGGCTTTGCGATCGCGCCGCAATTATCGATCACGGGCGCGTGGTGGCGTCGGGCGCGCCGCGCGAGTTGATTGCGCAATCTGCGGCGGCGACATCGGTGTTTCTTGTAACCGCGGCTCCGGTCGATTGCGCGATACTGGCCGCGCTTCCAGGCGTTGAGGATATGGCGGAAGACGGCCCCGGCGTTCGTTTTCGGGTCACGGACGTGACACGCGCGCTGGCCGAGCTCACGGGCGAGCTGGCTTCGCGCGGCATCGCGATCAACGAGCTTCACGTGCAGAAGGCGTCGCTCGAAGATGTGCTGATTGAGATGACCGGCGGAGTTTCATGAACGGTCTGGCGGAGCAGTACGTCCTCAGCTTGCGGCTTTACTTTCGCAACAAGATGGGGATGTTTTACGGCTACCTGTTTCCGGCGATATTTCTGCTGGCTTTCTGGGTGCTGTATCGGAGCGAGCCGGTCCCGGTCTCGCGGCATCTGGGTCAATTGCTGACTGTAACAATCCTGGGCGGCGCGTGCCTGGGGATGCCGACCACGATCGTGAGTGAGCGGGAGCGCGGCGTGTGGCGGCGCTATCGCATGACGCCTGCTTCCACGCGCGCGCTGATCGCCAGTTCCGTGCTGGTGCGGTTTCTGATCCTCATCACCGCGGGGTTACTGCAGATTGCGCTGGCGATGGCGATTGGGATGCCGCTGCCGAAGCATCCGATCGATCTCTGCCTTGCGTTCACCGTGGTCTCGTTCGCGTTTCTCGGGCTGGGCCTGGTGATCGCCGCGATGGCGGATAATGTGCCTTCCGTCCAGGCGCTGGGACAGTGCGTCTTTCTTCCGATGCTCATTGTTGGGGGCGTTGCCGTACCGGTCGAGACGCTGCCGGACTGGGCGCAGCATGTTGCTTCGTTCTTTCCCGGAAGGTACGCGGTTTCGAGCCTGCAGGCCTGTGTGACGGGGAGCGGCCTCGGTAAGTCCGGCTTCGATTTCCTCGCGCTGTTTCTGATCGGCGCTACAGGGTTACTCGCCGGTGGACGTATGTTCCGCTGGGAGGCTGGACAGCGCTTCAGCGCACGGCGCAAAGGCTGGCTCACGGCGGTTGCGGCTGCGTGGGCTGTGATCGGCATCTTCGCGGAAGCGCATGGCAGCGCGGTTGCCAAACCGCTGCCGCCTTCGCCTCCGCCACCTCGACGGATCGCCACCGCGCCCGAGATACCGCCGGCCGCGCCGTTGGTGACCACGCCGCAAACGGTCCCGGTCACGATCCCGCGCGCCAAAACATGGAAGGAAGTCACGGTGGCGGAAATCGACGCGAACGTCCACTGGCGCGACCTCCCGTCCGATACCGGCTTCTACTCGCCGATCGCGCCCCCCGGAATTCCGCCGCCGGACGATCTCAAAGACCAACTCGATGAACTACGAACCAATCTCCCGCTCTGGCCCCTCGGTTATGTCACCGACCCCGTGCAGCGCGTCCGCAATTTTCTCTACATTCCGGCGGTGACGGATGTCCTGCGTACCGAGATTCTCGAGAGCTACGTGCCCCTGGTCGTCTTCGAGCAGTTGAAAAAAGATATTCCGAAAGACGATCTTGTGAAGCTGCTCTATTGGGTCGCCAGTCACCCGTCTGAAGGCGACGATACCGCCGCCAGCCGCCTCGATCAGCTCGGCCTGGAAAATGCGCCGCCCGATATGGTTACCGTTCGCGAACGCGTCAGTACGTATGCGCTGAAGCTGCTGGGGCGGTTGACCGGCAGGATTCGATAGCCGCTTCCCTGCTCGATCTACGTTTCACTCCGCCCCGAACTGCATTCCGGAGAGGCGTGTGGCGCCGAGATCGAGTTCCTGTTCCAGTCTCCGGAGAAACTCATGGCTGATCCGTCCTTCGTTCCGCAACCGGATCGCAGTCTGCCGTTCGACGTCGATCAGACCGCGTGAAGCGTCCAGATAGCGCTCATAATAGCCGGGCGTCGACCTGTCATCGGCGGCAGGCGCGCAGGTGAGGCTGGCGAGGCGCTGACGATAGTGCTCTTCGAGATCGTCATAGATACCTTCAAAGCTCGCGCCTGCGTTCGCCCGCATGTCTCTGAGATGTTCGATAGCGGCCTCGGCAATCAGTTGACGCGCTTCCTCCTGTTCGCACTCGGCTCCGGGCGATCCCGCAAGACCCAGCGCCCGCACGAGTGGCGGAAGCGTCAATCCCTGCAGGACCAGGGTCACCAGGATCGCGGAGAAAGTCAGAAAGACGATCATGCTTCGATGCGGAAAAGCGGCCCCGGTTGACGTGACGGTG
Organism: uncultured Solibacteraceae bacterium; assembly: GCA_964636715.1. Lineage (GTDB taxonomy): Bacteria > Acidobacteriota > Terriglobia > Bryobacterales > Bryobacteraceae > BOG-234. Next base: position 3,017 of record CAZWTH010000278.1, read on the forward strand.
GGGAGCGAGACGGCCGCGGCAAGGGCGATGACTCCCCTCATGCCGGTCCAGCCGACGATAAACGTCAATCTGGCTCGCGGCATCTTCTCGCGATGATGGAGAAATCTGGTGCGTATGAACCAGGCGAGGGCCGCACCCGGAAATGTCCAGGCGAGCCGGAGCAGGATCAGGAAGGCGCTGAAAATGGCGCCGTACAGAATCACCTCGGAGCGCGTCAATCCACGAATCTCATTCAGCACGTAGGGCAACTGAAGACCGATGAGAACGAACACGAATCCATTCAGAATAAACGCGAGCGCATCCCAAACGGCGACGGCGCGTAATCGCACGGCGGGCGAGAAGAATTGCGAACTCTTGTGGCCCAGGTACAGGCCCGCGGAAACAACGGCCAGCACGCCGGAGGCATGAATCAATTCCGCCGCGAGATAGGCGGAATAGGGCACGAAGATGCTGATGGCGATTTCGATCGAGGCGTCATCAATTTGAGATTCAAACCATTCCACTACGCGGGCAATGACGAGGCCAGTCAGAGTGCCTGCGAAGCTCAGGTACAACAGCCGCAGGGTCGCCGCGCCGGCCGTTGGAACCTGACCATACACAACCATCGCGGTTCCGAACTCCAGCGCCAATAAACCGGTCGCGTCATTCACCAGACTCTCGCCTTCGAGAATGTCGACGATGCGTTTGGGGAGACCGAGGCGCCTCGCGATAGACGTGGCCGCGATGGAATCCGTTGTCGCCACAACCGCGCCCAGCACGAAGGCGACCTGCCAGTTGAAGCCCGGCAACAGCATGGGGCCGATCGCGGCCACCGCCGCGACGGTAAAACCCACCAACCCGATGGCAAGAAGCGCGATGCTGATGGCATTGCGGCGGAAATCCTGCCAGGAAGTGTTCCATGCGGCGCCATAGAGCAGTGGCGGCAGAAAGATCAGGAAAATGATATCCGGATTCAGGGGCACTCTCGGGATGCCGGGCACGAATGCGAGCAGCAGTCCGCCGATCACGGAAACGATGGAATAAGGCGTTTCGAGCTTTCGCGCAAACGCCGCAAATACCACGATGGCGAATAACAGGAGGAGGAAGATGCTCTGCGCCGCTGCGACACCCATACCTTTAAAAAACCCTTTCCGCGGATCTGCCTGATCCGATTTTAGGGCTCCTCCAGGAGTTCGGGTTGCCGCGGATTACCGTGAAGATCGGCGGGCGGTTGGGCGCTGGACTCGGAGCGCGGGTTTTAAGGTTGCGAAACTCTACCGGTACGGGAGGAACGGATGGATGAGTTGCTCGGGTAAAGACGGTGGAACCGGCTCGGAGATGCCGTATTCGGCGGGCCAGCGCGCGCGGTCGCGCTGAAGAGTCCCGAACAGGCGATCGACCCACGGAAATAGCGGAGCGTAATTGGAGTGGCGGCGGCCCTCGCCGATATTTTCGTGATGCCAGTGGTGAAACGCCGGAGTCGCGATGACGTGTTCCAGCCATCCGAGCCCGGTGCGAATGTTGGAATGAATGAAATACCCCCACATGCCGCTGACGAGAGCGATCGCGAGTGGAACCCAGTCCACCGTGCGGCGCGTACCGTGAGCAAGTCCAAGCACGTAGAGCGGGACATAACCGCACAATCGCGTAAAGATCAGATCGACCGGATGAGCGTGCGTGTTGACGAGCCAATCCATTTCGCGCGCGCTGTGATGGATGGAATGAAAGCGCCAGAGCCAGGAAAACTGGTGGCTCCAGCGATGTCCCCAGTAGAAACCAATTTCGGCAACCACGAGTGACAGCGCCACGCGCAGCCAGACCGGCAGCGAGAGGGACCACGGCGGCGTAAACCTGGCAAGCGCGACGGCAAGCAGGCCGAGCGGAATCGCGAGCACACGGTTGGGCAGAAGGCTGGTGAGGTAGTAGTAGCCGATATCGCCGGCGAAGCCTTCGCGCAGCGTTTTCTGAGCACGCAGCGCGAAGAGCTTCTCGATGGGAATGAGGATGACGGCGAGGAGAATAAGCCCGTTCGTCAGCCGGAAGACTTCACGAATCAAGCTTGTAATTTCCGGCGGCGGATTCTCCACGCGCCGAGCGCGAGTCCTCCGGCGAAAAGCGCGATGGCGGCCGGTTCAGGAGCAGTGGTGTCTTCGAGAGACACGCCATCAAGCATGGCGAGAGGCGGATCGCCCTGACCGATGGCGAAGAAGCTCAGAACCTGCGAGGCGCTGGTCGCCGTGAAGCTCATGGTTTGGAGCGACCAGTTGGTGAAGTTGGGAACCGAACCATCGGAGTACATCATCGAGGTGTTCTGCATCTGGGTCCCGAAAGTCACCTGCCAATACGCGTGCGTGGGGCCGGGAATCGTAACGTTCGGCTCCGTGTCCTCATCGAGAGCGTCATAAAACGACAAGGTGTAGGTGTCGCCGACGGTAAGGCCGTTGACTGTCTGCTGGATCGCGGAAGTGTGGTAGTCGGAATCGGAGTAGACGAAGTTGCCTCCATCCGGGCTGCTCTGTGGGAAGTTACCGGCAAGACCGACACCGGGAGTAAGGTAGCCGGCGGGATACCAACTGGGTAAAACAAGTGATTCGCCGATATCGGAGTTGGTCCAGCCAGTCAGGCCGGCGGACAGGAGCTGAATGGCGTTGTCGTTCGGTGGAACGGTTCCAGTGAAACTCTCGAACGAGCCGTTTTGAATCAGATTTGCCTGCAGCGGGGAAATGGCGGCCAGCGCGAAGCAGGCAGCGACCAGGGAATGCCGTTTCATGTTTGAACCTCCGTTACAACCTTGTTCCTGCGCCTTAGCGCGGATGGGTTTTAATTAGATTACATGAAAACGGCGTTTTGTTACAGGCGAACGTGAGACTTATGGCATTTCGGGTCCTGATGATCGGTGGTACTGGGCAGGTCGGAGCCGCCGTGGTGCGGGCGCTGGTCGCCGAGCCCTCCTGTGGTGAAGTGGTGATGGTCAATCGCAGGACGGCTGATCTGTCCCCTGACCGGCGCTTGCGGCAGGTAACCATGGATACGGCAGGTGAACGGTTTCCCACCGAGGTATCCAGGCTTGCAGCGGACATAGCGGCGCTCGGGGATCCTGTCTATGCCGCCTCCTGCGTTGGCGTCGGCAAAGGCAGCCTGAACTGGAGCGAGGCGGAATTAAAGGCGCTCGAAATTGGCGTGGTGGGTGGTTTTGCCCGCGGCTGTCATGCCGGAGGAGTTTCCCGATTCGCGCTGCTCTCCGCGGCCGGAAGCACGCCGAAAAGCAGGATCCGCTACGCCCGGGTGATGGGCTTGAAAGAGAAAGCGGTCCGGGATATCGGCTTCGAACGCCTGGCGATTTTCCGGCCGGGAATTATCGCCGGCAATGCCCACACGCCTCGCTACGTTGCGTGGTTCGGGCGGCTGATTCCTGGACAGTTTGGGGTGATTGAGCAGGATGACATCGGGCGCGCCTTTGCCGCGGAATTCATGACCCCTGACGGGCCGCAGGGCGTTGTGTATCTTGACAATGCCGCAATGAGAAAGAAATCAAAGGCAGCATCGCGGCACTCGAAATAGCGCGCATCCTCGCTGGGTTGGAGTGTGTGGCGCGCCGCCGCGGGCGTCGCCGATCTCAGTACCGGCCGCCCTGTCACTGTCGTACGCGCTGAACCCCATCTGGCGGAACAAATCGCGATGTAAAACACAGTTTCCGATGGCGAATAAATGGCGAAAGTGATACTCTGTTCTGGTGAGGCGGGAAACACCGGAGGAGGGGAAAGTGATTACGGCGATTGAGTACGAAACGCAGCAGGAACTCGTGTTTCTGGAGAACGCGGAGTTCCTGAAGGACCAGATGGCGGTGCTGGGCTGGACGTGCATCGGAGAAAAGGTGATTGACTGCGCCAGCGGCAGAATTCAACTGGAGTTTCGGAGGGCGAAGGAATAGGTGGCCTTAATCGCGGGAACGACGCAACCGCGGATTCAACCGGACCGGTTGGAAACGGAACGATATACGTTCAAAATCGCGATGCGCAGGATTCAGAATATAGTTGAATCCGCCCGGCGACATGGTTGCTGACGGAACGCGGAGGATTGCTTGTTTGGAAGCGGTTACCCAGTTCGTGCCCTGTTCCGCCGTGACTATTTCAGGGACAAGGTCCGGCCAGGCTTCCGGAACGTCAAGCGTACCGATCTCGAGATCGTCAGGAATCTCGATTTCGATCGCGACATAATCTTCCGGAATGCCTCCGTGATGGACAATCACTTCCATCGCAGCCAGCGCAGTACTTTCAGACTCATAGATGACAGAGTACCGGTTGATTCCATCGGCCGCCGGTGAGCTTTGCGCCTTCGCTGTTGATCAGGGGATGAGCACGACCCTGAAGACGCCAGACAACCATCAATAAACGCCGTGCTCCATTTTATGGAGCACGCGCTCAACCTGGCTGCGCCCATCCTCTGTTTTTATCAGTATGTACGGGGTCTGATTTCCGAGTGACGGAATCCTGCTTCGCATCCACCGCGCGACGTGGTCGATGCCAAGCACTTCCGTCGCCCTGCGCACGATCGCAATCTCATCCTGTTCGGGTTCGGATTCTGACGGCTGAGCGCCGTGGTGCGATTCATCCAGACCGCGCTCGCCAGCGCCGGCCGCCATTACCGCCGGTCGCTTTGCCGTCTTCGATAAAGCGCGCCGTCGCATACCCCGATTATAAAGGTTCCCGGCGCCCTACAACGCCGCCTCTCCGCGATCGGCGTTCCGGATACGGATCGCCCCCTCCACCCGGTAGACGAAGATCTTCCCATCACCGATCTTCCCCGTCCTGGCCGCGCCCAGGATAGCCTCGATCACATCTTCCTTACGCGCTTCCGTCACCACCATCTCCAGACGAATCTTCGGCAGCAGATCGACCAGATATTCGCGCCCGCGGTAGACCTCTTTGTGCCCCTTCTGCCTGCCGTGGCCGCGTACTTCCGTGATCGTGACGCCCTCCACGCCGATCGCCTTCAACGCCTCGCGAACGGCTCCCAGTTTCGACGGCTGAATAATGGCTTCAATCTTAAACATGCTTTAGTCCTCAACCGCGTAGGCTTCTTCGCCATGCAGAGCAATATCCATGCCTTCGGCTTCTTCCTGCGCGCCGATCCGGATGGGAGTGATCAGGCCGGTGACCTTCAGCGCCACGAAGGTACCGATTAGTCCGAACGCTATTCCGATCGCCGCTCCAATCGCCTGGTTGAGGATCTGCCGCGGATTCCCGTCGATCGCTCCGAGCATCGCCGCTTGTCCACCGGCGGTCTTCAGACCGTCATTGATCAGCCGGGTCGCGAATACCCCGGTCAGCAGACAGCCCACGAATCCGCCCACGCCGTGGACGCCGAATGCGTCCAGCGAATCGTCGTACCCGAATTTCATCTTGACGATGCCCACCATCGCATAGCAAACGAAGCCGGCGATGAATCCAATCAGGACCGCCGCGAACGGTTGCACGAAGCCCGCGCCCTGCGTCACCGTGGCAAGCCCGGCTACCGCCCCGGAAATGGCGCCGAGCGCGCTCGGTTTGCCGTTGCGCACCTGCTCCGCGATCATCCAGGCCACGGCTCCCGCGGCCGCCGCCAGATGCGTGGCGACGAATGCGCTCGAAGCGAGCGACGACGCCGCGAGTGCGCTTCCCGCGTTAAAACCGAACCATCCGAACCAGAGCAGGCAGGCGCCCACGAAGCTGAGCACAAGACTGTGTGGCTTCATGGGCTCCGCCGGGTATCCGCGCCGCTTGCCGATCATGATCGCGGTGGCCAGAGCCGAAAATCCCGAGGTGATATGCACCACGGTGCCGCCGGCGAAGTCGAAAACCGGAATTGCGCCGCCGGAGAACGCGTTCAGAAACCCACCCTTCCCCCACACCATGTGAGCAACCGGGAAGTAGACCAGAAACATCCAGATCACGGAGAAAATCAGCGTGGCTTTGAAGTGTACGCGTTCCGCAAATGCGCCGCCGATCAGCGCGGGCGTGATGACCGCGAACATCATCTGGTAAATCATGAACGTGGTGTGCGGAATCGTGGGAGCGTAATCCGCGTTGGGCGCCGCGCCGACGCCGTGCAGAAAAACATAGTGCAGACCGCCGAGCAAAGGACTGCCCTGATCGAACACGAGGCTGTAGCCGCAAACGGCCCAGAGCAGCGACACCACCGCCATCATGGCGAAACTCTGCATCATGGTGCCGAGCACGTTGCGGCGCCGGACCAGGCCGCTGTAAAAAAGCGCGAGCCCCGGCCCGGTCATCATCAGGACCAGAGCCGCGCTCATCAGTATCCAGGCGTTATCCCCCGCCGATTGCGAGGCTTTGACGGCGGCCTTGAGGTCCGCTATATCGTTGCCCGTCTGCGCCATGGCGGCGGCGGGAACTGCTAAAAGGCACACGAGTCTTCTCGCGCGAATCCAACGTGACGAACGTGGTGACAAACGTGGTCTCCCGTTATATGTTCCGAAATGCGGACAGGGCAAATCGGTTACTGCGAAGCCGAGTACCGATTCTAATACAGCCCTATGATTGCGTATCGCGGAGCGTCTGAGAGGCCTGACTGGCAACTCGCCACCGCAGTTCCAGTACCTCCAGGACCAGAATCCCATGGTTTGCCGATGCAATAAAGGTACTGTCAGGAATTACGGATGTCGTGTAAACTTCAGCAATAGATCACAGGCAAGGAATGCCTGTGCACTGGAGGGATATCACCGTGGTTTCGTTGCAGAAATCGTTTGCCTTTGGCTTGTTCGCCGTCGGCCTCTCACTAGCGACTTTTCCCGCGCAGGCAACCACCCTGCCCGGTTTGACTAACCTGAATTTTCTGAGTTACAGCGGTTCGGCGCCGAAGGGCGCGTTCACCTCCGTCAATCCGGACGGTTGGACTGGTGGAAACGGCCTTATCTTCATCGATACGCCCGGCGGCCCCTCGAACCCGAATTCCGCCTGCGGTTCGACTTATCTGCAAACCTATGGCTGCCCCAGTACGCTGGCCATTCCGGGAGGCTACAACTACGTGGAAGCGGACGGCAACCCCGAGTACGCGAGCGGATTCAGCTATAACATCACCGGCCTGACGGTGGGAGAAACTTATGAACTCAGCTTTTATCAGGCGGCCAGCCAGCAAACAGGCTTCACCGGCAATACCACGGAACAGTGGATCGTTTCTCTGGGGACCAGTGCTCTGACCGATTGCGCCGGTTGCCTGGGCGGAGGGAACAGTTCGTATGCCAATGCGGATACCAATGCGTCCATCGTGACGACGAACCTCATGAACACTCCCTCGGGCGGGATGGTGGACTGGCAGTATGTCACCGTCAATCTCACGGCGGATGCGACCAATCAGGTTTTGAGCTTCCTCGCATGGGGTAACAACGGAAATACGGCCAATCTTCCCCCGATCGTATTCCTCGCGGGCGTCAATTCGGCCGCTGGACTTACGACTCCGGAGCCGTCAACCATGGCGATCGTCGGCCTGGGCCTCGTAGGTTTGGGAATTGTCATTCGCCGCCGCCGCAGCGTTGTCTAACTTGTTCTGTCCTGGTCCTGAGCGCGTCGATCGCGGGTAAGTTCCGATCGCGCGCTCGGGCGCCGGTAAAACCCAGGGTAGTGCAGTAACGTGTCAGGTTTCCTCGATTCGTCGCAAATCCTCTCTTTCCTCCTCAGCGTGGCGAGACTGGCGGCATGGCTTGTCCTGCTGGCCGTTATCTTTCTGCCGCTCGAGCGGCTCTCCTCTGTCCGCCCGCGAAAGTTTTTCTCTAAAACCCTGCTCCAGGATCTCGGTTTTTATTTCATCAGCGGTCTTGTGCCTGGATTTTTGCTGGCGTTTCCGCTTGCGTTCGTCGCGGCGGGCGTTCATGCGTTCATTCCCCTTCGAATGCAGGTGGCGGTGGCGGCGCTGCCGTTGTGGCAGCGGGTCGCGGCGGGCTTTGTGGTGGGGGAGATCGGTTTCTACTGGGGTCATCGCTGGACGCATGAAATTCCGTTCCTGTGGCGCTTCCACTCCATTCATCACGCTCCCGAAGAGATTTACTTTCTGATCAGCTCGCGCGCGCACCCTCTGGATAACGTCTTCATCCGGCTTTGCGGTTTGATTCCGGCTTACATACTTGGCGTGGCGAGTCCGTTAACGCCGAATGGAAGCCTGGTTCCCGTGCTGATCGTGCTCATTGCGACGATCTGGGGCTTTTTTATCCACTCGAATTTGCGGTGGCGGCTGGGGCCTCTCGAATGGATGATCGCCACGCCCGCTTTTCATCACTGGCATCACACGCTGGGCGAACCGCGCGACCGCAACTACGCGTCCATGCTGCCGTGGATGGATCGGCTTTTCGGTACCTGGTATCTGCCCCGCGGGCAGTGGCCGGCCAGCTACGGAATCGATGCCAGGCTGCCGGACTCGCTCGGTATGCAACTGGTTTATCCGTTTCTGCCGCCTGCGGAAGCTGCTCCCGAAGATGCCAGCGTGGCAAACCTCCCGGCCGGGACCGTCTGACCTGGCTCTTTCTTACCTCTCGACCGTTACGTCCTTCATGTTGTCCTCCGAGTCCAGGTCGATCAGCAGGTTGTCAGGGTCAATTCCCGCACGGGTGGGCTTCCAGGGCACGGTGAGCGCGATCGTCTGATTTCCGGAGCGAATACGCCGCTTCTCTACGTACGACTTCCCTTCTCCGAAGATGCCGATCTCTATCCAGTCATCCATTGGCTGCGGGCTCTCGACGCCTCTCTGGTCGACAGTCACCTTGCGCGCCCGCGCGTCGAGCGTCACCTGCCAGGCCCCTGCCGATATCTGTTTCGCCGTGGCTCGTTGCGTCACGAGGTCCCAGAACGTGTTCTTCTCGAAGAGATCGCGCAGCAGGTATTGGTATGAATCCGGCGTCACGGCCTCCAGCTCGCGGTAGAGATCCAGAGAGGTAGCCAGGGGAGGTTTGCCCGACCCGTACTTCGCGAGTAAGCGCCGGAGCGCTTCATTCACTGGCGTAACACCGATGTACCGGCTCAACGCGTACAACGCAAACGGACCCCTCCGGGATGCGGAGAATGAGTCAGTGGCCTGCAGCAGTGGCGGACCCGCGCGCCGTCCGGCTCCGGGTTGTTCGCGCATAGTCAGACGGTAACGGCGCAGTTCCTCAGGGCCGAATGTATTCTCGACCACCCGCATGGAGGAATACGTTTCGAGGCCCACGCCCAGCAGTCCCGACCCCGCCACATCGGCAGGCGCAACCTGCATGCCCCACCACCCGCGCGCAACGCCGTGGGCGACCACCGCAAACACCGCATCCGTGTTCTGAGGAGCGTTGCCTGGATTCAGCAGGGAGAATCCTTCGCGATATTCAACGGTCGCGGCTTCCGTTTGCACGCCCACGCCGGCGCCAGGATTCTCGATGAGCCGGATGTAGCCCCAGGGGTATGGTCCGAATTGCCGGGTGTAGTAATCGAGCGAGGCGCGCACGCTCGCTACCATGCGGCTCAGATTCGAGTCATGTTCCGGGTGATGGAATATCTGAATCGCAACCGACTGCCCCGAACCGGTCCACTGCTCTTCGCGCAGCGCGTATTTCGCCGAGAACACATCGTATTGATTGTTGACAGGGACATCCGAGGCGTAATGGAAGTAGCGACGCCCGCCTTCCGTCCACGCGCGTCGAAGCACCCCTGGCGCCACGGCGACCTGATCCGCGCTTGTTCCCACGGTCGCGTCGAAGGCGATCGGGTCGCCGCCGACGCGGATGCGCCGCCCGCCGGCATGACGTTGACCGAGTCCGTACTGCTTTCGAACCGCGGCGCGATCGAGTTCGCGATCCCGCTGATAGCCAATCGCAGGCAACAAATCGCGATTCGTGAAATGGCTGCCGTTGCGAACGATGAAAGCATCGGCTCCGTTGTTGCGGAAACCATGCGGGGCGACATGCGTCTCAAAGCTGAGATGCAGCGAGTCGCCAGGTGGAAGCGGCGTCTTCAGATCGTAAATGCGATAGCCGAGGCCGTCATCCACGAGCGCGGCGGAGGCCGGCCGGTCGAAGGATATTACTCGGGTCTCGACGCCTGGGACGGTGGCTACATGGATGGAGTCGATCGCCACGGCGCTGGCGTTCGTTAACAGATAGGAGCCGCAAATCTCCGCCTCCCGCCGGCCGGGGTAAATCTCGATGTGAAGGCTCACGCCGGTGAGCGTTGGCTGGTTGACGTCCGAATACTTTCCGTAGCGCCGCTCGTACTCGGCGC
>CAZWTH010000279.1:0-3367 GCA_964636715.1 uncultured Solibacteraceae bacterium
CACCAGCCTTTCCGCGGGTTCGATTCAGATCGCGCCGGCTTCGGGCAATTCCGCGACCGTAGCGCCTCTCCAGAACGCAGGTACGGGGATAGTCTATAGCGGCAGTCTGCCCTCCGGGTTTGTCGGCCCCGGTGTTTACACAATCACCGGAACGACAGGCTCAACCGTAAATCTCAACACGAAAATGACGGTTGGTTCGCCGATCCAGCTACAGACGCAATTCCCGCAGGGCACGGTCATCTCATCCAGCCAGCCGTTGACGCTCCGCTGGGCGGGCGGCGATCCGGACGCGGTGATTCGTTTCTCGATTTCATCCTGGCCGGACTCGGTGAGTTTCTCCACCTACGCGTACGCTCATGCGGCGGATGGCTCCCTGACCATCTCTCCCGTTTGCGCCGCGGGCGTTTGCTCATTCGGAATCCCGCTTTCCTCGAACGCATCCATCCATGTTCAGGTGATGCCGGATCCCGCGAAGCAGCCCACAGTCACAGTGCCCGGTGTCACTGGCCCTGTCTCCGTCACGTGGAGCTACTATTACAATTTTTCGTCGCTGGTTCTGGCCCAGCAGGCGGGTTTGCCCCTCATGCTAATCTGAATTTCGTCAGGTCCCGGGCTCCGTGCAACGGGCGGCTGCAAACCCCGCCAGGTCTGGAAGGAAGCAACGGTAGTGGCTTTACCCGTGTGCCGCGGATTACCCGGGGCCTGGCATAATCGGCCCTCCTCATGTACCAGGTCATCGCCAGAAAATACCGGCCACAGTCTTTTGACGACGTCCTGAATCAGGACCACATCAAGACGACTCTCCGCAACGCCATTGACCAGAAACGCATTGCGCACGGCTACATCTTTTCCGGGCAGCGCGGAACGGGCAAGACCACCACGGCGCGTATTGTCGCGCTTTGTCTGAATTGCGAAAAGGGGCCGACCGATAAGCCGTGTGGCGTTTGCCCGAGCTGCGTGGAAATTGCCGCGGGCGGCGCGGTTGACGTGATTGAAATCGACGCGGCATCGAATCGCGGCATTAATGAAATGCGCGAGCTGCGCGAGACTGTCCGCTACCAGCCGGCGCGCGACCGTTACAAGATTTTCATTATCGACGAAGCCCATCAGATCACGAATGAGGCTTTCAACGCGCTGCTGAAGACGATTGAAGAACCGCCGGAATGGGCGGTCTTCATCCTCTGCACCACGGAATCGCACAAGATTCCGGCGACGATCGCATCGCGGTGTCAGCACTTCAGTTTCCGCTCCGTCGATTTCAACGATCTGATTGCGCGCATGCGCGATATCTGCCGCCAGGAAGGCGTGGATGCGGACGATGAAGCGCTGGCCGTGCTGGCGCAGTCCGGTGAGGGCTCGGTGCGCGATTCGCTCTCCGCGCTCGATCAGGCGATTGCGTGCTGCGGCAACAAGCTTGACGCCGAGCAGGTGCGCTCGTTGCTGGGCGCGTTTGGGCTGGACGCGATGGCGCAGGTATCGACCGCGCTGGCCGCGCAGGATGGCGGCGCGATGCTCGGTTTGGTGGATGAGCTGGAGCGGAACGGCGGCAGCCCGCAGCATTTTTCGCGTGAGCTCTCGCGCTACCTGCGCAATCTGCTGGTGACGAAGATTGCGGGCGGAAATTCGCGGCTGGTGACGGCGAGCCCGGCGGAAAAAGAAGAGCTGGCGCGCATCGCGGCGTCGTTCAGCGAAGAAGATCTAACCCGTTACCTGCAGCTTTCGCTCGATCTGTTTCGCGATTTGCAGTTTTCGATGCAGCCGCGTTTTCATCTGGAAATCGGACTGCTGAAGATGGTGCAGGCGGGGAAACTGGTTCCGATTGAAGAAGCGCTGGCGAGCGTTCGGGGCGGCGCCAGCCCGGCTGCGTCCTCCGCGCCGCCTGCAACGCCCGCGCCTCCGCGTCAGCCGCCGCTTCCTCCGCGCGCCGCGATGCCGCTGCAATCGGCGCCGTCGCGCGCCGCCGCTCCCGCTCCCGCAGCCCCATCTGCTGCTCCGGTAAATGCCGGTCCCCCCTCGCCCGATGACGACTGGCGTGAGAAGCTCCAGGCCGCGATGCTCAAAGCCGGACTCCAGTATTCCTCCGACGCCATGGGGCAGTCGAACGCCGCGCTTGTCAACAACGAGCTCATCATCCATGCTCCGAAAACATTTCAGCTCGATCTCGGCCACGAGGAAATCCGTACCGCGCTCAAACAACTCGGCCATCCCACGCTGCGATTCAAAGTCATATTTGGCGATGTGACGGCCACGCCCGCCGCGAAGCCGGCGCCCAAAGCCGCGCCCGCGCAGGACGAAGTCACCGAACGAGCCCTGAATCATCCCGATGTGCAGCGTTTCCGCGAGTTATTTGGCGGCGAAGTGCGCAATGTACGCAATCTGAAGGAGTCGTAAAACCATGAAGATGCCAGGCAACATGCAGGCCATGATGAAGCAGGCGCAGCAGATGCAGGAGCGCATGCAGGCGGAGATCGCGCTGATTCGCGTGGAAGGCTCCGCGGGCGGCGGCATGGTCACCGTGAAGATGGATGGCCACAAAGCCGTTACCGCCGTGAAGATCGATCCCGAAGTGGCGGGCGACGTCGAGATGCTGCAGGATCTCGTGGTGGCGGCCTGCGCCGACGCCTTCAAGAAGGTGGAAGAGGAGTCGCAGCGCAAGATGGGCGGCATGCTCGGCGGGATGGGATTACCTCCCGGACTGTTCTGATCCATGCCCGATTTCGCCGAACCGCTCGCGCGGCTGATTGCCGAATTCAAACGACTGCCGGGCATCGGCCAGAAATCGGCGCAGCGCATTGCGTTTCACATCATGCGGGCCGGCCGCGGGGACGCCGCGCAGCTTGCCGAGGCAATTCTGGACGTCAAGGACAAGCTCACGATGTGCGCGGTGTGCAACAACATCGCCGATAGCGAGTTGTGCCAGTACTGCCGCGATCCGCAGCGCGATCAGACTACGGTGGCGGTGGTGGAAGATCCGAACAATATTGTCGGGATCGAAGTCACGCGGCAATTCAATGGGCTTTATCATGTGCTGGGCGGAGCGCTGTCGCCGCTGCGCGGGATTGGGCCTGAGCAGCTTCACATCAAGAGCCTGATTGAACGGATTTCGCAGGGCGCGGTGAAGGAGATTATCGTTGCGACGAATCCCACGGTGGAGGGGGAGGCGACGGCGGTCTATCTTTCGAAGCTGCTGAAGCCGCTTGGGGTGCGCGTGACGCGTATTGCGATGGGGGTTCCGGTGGGCAGCGATCTGGAATTCGCGGACGAAGTGACTATCTGGAAAGCGCTTGAGGGGCGTCGCGAGATCTGAGACTGATCTTTCGCTGGCCCGGTTTTCCTCGAATGTTCCGGGTTACAGGGCACCGAGCAG
>CAZWTH010000280.1:0-1806 GCA_964636715.1 uncultured Solibacteraceae bacterium
ACCTCCGCCGAATCCGCCGCTATCGCCGTCACCACCACCGGACCCGGCGCCGCCACCGCTGCCTGAGCGGCCGCCGCCGCCCGAGGAGGCCGCATCGACTTTCTTCGCCCACGGAGACTTCGTCCGGATCTCATTCTTTTCGTCGTCAGTCCATTCGGCGGCCTTTTTCTTGTTCCAGAAATCGGATGCCGCGAAGGAATATTGTGTTGCCAGCAGTCCCAGGCCGGCGCCGGATGCAAGCTGGACGATCTCGCGGCGGCTGCGGCCCCCTTTATGTGTTGTTGCCATCTTTCAATTACACTGCAGCCCCAGGGCGGGGTGCAAAGATAAAACTGAAACGATTTGTCAAGGAAAACCGCATCCGCCGCTGTGCTGAGCGCGGCGCTCGCTCTCGTCACGGTTGCGTGCTCCGGCCCGGAATCGACGCCCTCGCCATTTCGAGACAAGCGGTTGCCGATCGAGCGCCGCATCGCGGATCTGATGGAACGGATGCATCCGGATGAGAAGGTGGCGCTCGTCCGCGGCGCGCTGGCGCTTTCGATTCCCGAGAACAACCGTCTCGGCATTCCGGCGATGCGGGCGGTGGAAGGCGCCATGGGAATCAGCGCGAAGGACGATTCCGGCGCGAGCGTTACGGCCACCGCGTTTCCGGCGAGCCTGGGGCTGGCCGCTACGTGGAATCAGGGTTTGCTCGATCAGGTGGGCGTCGTTATCGCGCAGCAGGCTCATGCCTTCGGACGCGATGAAGTGCTGGGACCTCTCGTCAATATGGTTCGTTCGCCGCTCGGTGAGGGCATGCTCGAAGGCTACGGCGAAGATCCGTACCTGGCGTCGCGTATAGCCGCGAGCTACATTTCGGGCGTGCAGGGCGAGGGCGAAATCGCGACGGCGATTTTCGATGGCGGCCAACTGGATACGCGCGTTTCCCGCGAATACGATCTGCGGGTTCTCGAAGCGGCTGTCAGCGAAGCCGGCGTCTGGGCCGTGAAGTCGCCGGAGCCGGCGATCCGCGACTTCATTACCGGCGAACTCGGATTCAAAGGATTCGTCCTGCTGCCGCCGGACCCGCGGCCGGATGTTCTCGATACGCAGGTGCGCGGGATTCTGCGCGCGATGTTCGCCAACGGTCTGATGGACCGTCCCCGGCCGGTGAACCCACCGAAGCCCGCCACCGCGCTCGAAACCGTCGCGCATCGTACGGTGGCGCGCCTGGCGGCGGACCAGAGTATCGTGCTGCTCAAAAATGACGGCGACCTGTTGCCGTTGGCCGCGGGCCGCGTCCGCACGATTGCGGTCTTCGGACCGGACGCACAGACGAATCGCATGCCGGGCGGCGGTCATACAGTCAACGCGCGTTACGGCCCGACGCCGTTTGAAGCCATTCGCCTGTATTTCGGGGATGGGGTAACGGCCGCGACGTCACCGGCCGACGCGGCCAAATCCGACGTGGCGATTGTTTTCGCCGGCGCGAGCGGACAGGATGACCTGGTCGCCGCGGTGGTGAAAGCCAATCCGAAAACAATCGCCGTGATGATGGGTGGTCCGGCGCCAGCCATGGGAAAGTGGGCTGCGAAGGTTCCGGTGATTCTGCAGGCCTGGTTTCCGGGCGAGGAAGGCGGCAATGCGATCGCGGATATCCTGAGCGGCGCAGTCAATCCATCCGGCCGTCTGCCGGTCACCATCGCGGCCGGTGCGAAGGACCTGCCACCGGAAGACAGCGGCCTGCTTCCCGGCTACCGGTGGTTCGACACGAAGGGAATCGCGCCGCTGTTTCCCTTCGGTCACGGCCTGTCTTACACGCGTTTC